>JAHDHM010000035.1 GCA_020631315.1 Acidimicrobiales bacterium | reverse complement strand
GAGCCCTCGCTGGAACTCGCACCGCCGTTCACCCGGATGGCCAGGGGTCTCCCGGCCACCGACGGCATGCCCGCAGAGCTGCCCCGATCTGTGCCCGTCGCTGCCGACGCGATGGGCTCCGACCCGCATCTGCGGGCCGTGCTGGGCGACGACTTCGTGGACTACTGGACCGAGTCGCGCCGGTTCGAGTGGTTGGCGTTCAACACCAACGGCGGCGATGGCGCCGCAACGGCACCGACCCCCTGGGAGGTCGGCCGGTACTTCGAGACGATCTGAGGCAGCAGTGTCACGACCCGTCATCGGCGTCAGCGCCGAGTACACCGAGATCGAGATCCACGGCGGCCGCTGGCAGGCCCACGTCTCGATGTTCAGCTACTGCCGGGCGGTCGAGAAGGCGGGCGGCGTGCCCGTGATCCTCCCGGTCATCAACGACCCCGAGGCGACGAGTGCGATGCTCGACCGGCTCGACGGTGTCGTCGTGTCCGGCGGCATCGACATCGACCCGTCGACCTACGGCGCGGATCGTCACCCCGAGACGGGTGAGACGCTCGTGATGCGAGACGAGTTCGAGGTGCACCTCGTCAACGGTCTGATCGAACGAGACCTCCCGACGCTCGCGATCTGTCGAGGCATCCAGTCGCTCAACGTCGCCTTGGGCGGGACGCTGATCCAGCACGTCGACGACCAGATGATCGAGGAGAAGTGGAACGACATCGCCCACACGGTTCGTATCGACGAGGGGTCGATGCTCGCCGAGCGGGTCGGTGCGGGAGTGTTCGAGGTCAACTCGTTGCACCACCAGGTCGTCGGCGATCTCGGCGACCGAGCCGTGGCCGTGGCGTGGAACGAAGAAGGCCATGTCGAAGCGCTCGAAGTAGAGGACGCGCCCCACGTCCTGGGGATCCAGTGGCACCCCGAGCTGCTGCGTCACCGGCCCGAGCATCTGGCATTGTTCGAACATCTGGTCGGTGACGCAGCCGGGCGTCGCTGATCACGACTCCGATCTCCGACCCGCAGGGAGCACCGATGCAGCGCAGCCACGACATCTCGTACACGATCTCCGGCGACGACCTTCAGTTCGTCGAGGTCGAGCTCGATCCGGGAGAGTCCGTCATCGGTGAGGCCGGCACGATGATGTACCTCGAGGACGGCATCACCTTCGAGACCAAGATGGGCGACGGCGCCGAACCCGACCAGGGCATGTGGGGCAAGCTCAAGTCGGCCGGCAAGCGGGCCATCACCGGCGAATCCGTGTTCCTCACCCACTTCACGAACACGATGTCGCCGCAGCCGGTGCACGCGGCGTTCGCGGCGCCCTACCCGGGCAAGATCATCCCGGTCGACCTGGCGTCGATGGGCGGGACACTGATCGCGCAGAAGGACGCCTTCCTGTGTGCCGCGATGGGCACGAAGATCGACATCGCGTTCCAGAAGAAGCTCGGCACCGGCCTGTTCGGCGGTGAGGGCTTCATCCTCCAGAAGCTCGAGGGGGACGGCAACGTCTTCCTGCACGCCGGTGGCACCGTGACCGAGAAGTGGCTCGACAACACGACCCTGCGCGTCGACACCGGCTGCATCGTCGCCTTCGACCCGTCGATCGAGTACTCGATCGAGCGCGCCGGCAACCTGAAGTCGATGGTGTTCGGCGGCGAGGGCCTCTTCCTCGCGACGCTCCGTGGCACCGGGCGCGTCTGGGTGCAGAGCCTGCCGTTCAACCGGCTCGCCGACCGGATCCTGGCCAACCAGGTCGGCTACCAGTCCGACGACTCGGGATCGCTGATCGGTGGTCTCAGCAACGTGTTCGAGAACAACCGGTAGCTCCAGCCGCCACGCACCGATCGCTCGGTGCACGCGACGTCACGACCTCGGCCCTTCGGGTCGAGGTCGTCGTCGTTCAGGCTGCGTTGGTGTGGCTGCCCAGTGGCGCGGAGCCCTCGATGACCGCCGAGCGAGCCAGCGGCGTGACGGAGGCTTCGACGGCGTCGGCGTCCGTGGTCGTCTGCGACCAGAGGACACCGTCGAGCAGGCCCAGCACCAGCAGTCCCGCCAACATCCCGAGGATGATCGTCAGCGTGAACAGCATGGTCGGTCCTTTCACAAGCGTCGTGTAGTGGTTCTAACGCTCGAAGTGAGCATCGGGTTCCACTTGCATCGACTTGACATGAAGTCGTCACGTTCCGTCACGGAGTGAGCGCGCTCTGACGTCACGTCGGGTGCTGAAGGCGGTCGTCGGTGTTGGAGGCCGGCTCAGCCGCCGGCGATGACCGCCAACAGTTCGGCGCCGTACCGCTCGATCTTCGACGGCCCGATCCCGTGCACCCGCTTCAGGCTGCGTTCGTCACCGGGCGCCGCCGCGACGAGCTCGTCCAACGTGCGATCGTTGAACACGACGTAGGCGGGTACGCCGTCGCTCGTCGATCGCTCTCGACGCCATTCGCGCAGGCGATCCCGGAGTTCGCTTCCCTCTGCGGACGGAGCGACCTGCGTCCGTGGTGCCGAGCGACTCGTGACGACGCGGCGGGGTGGCTCTGCAGCTGTATTCGGATCGCGGGCTTCGGCCATCTCCTCGACGAAGCGGCTCGGACGGCGGCTGTCGGACACGGTGACGCATCGGTGTTCGGCGCGGGTGACCGCCACGTGGAAGACCCGACGCTCCTCCTCGACGTCCTCGGCGAGGCGGTGAGGGAACTGGCCTTCATCAGCGCCGGCGACGACCACGACCGGCCACTCGCGGCCCTTGACTCGGTGCACGGTCGACAGCCGGATGCCGTCGGGGTCGCCCGGAGCGGACAGTTCGGCACGCAGCCACGGCTCGAATCGTTCAGGGTCGGGTTGCAGGCTCGCGAGACCGAGGAGGGCTTCCAGGTCATCGCCGTGCGCCGACCGGTCGACGGCTCGGCGAGACGCATCGAGCTTGTCGAGCGCTCGGGCCAGACCGACGTCGTCGCGCAGTGCGACGAGCAGCTCGGCGGTGGTCCCACCCCGTTGTGCCGTGGAGCGGAGCGTGTCGATGTCGTCGACGAAGTCGAGGATCTTCTCCGAGTCGCGTTCGCGCACGCGCTCCGCGAGTCGGCGCAGCTCCTGACTGCCACGCTGCTCGCCGATCCACTCGATGACACGGCCGGACAGTCCTCGGCTGGGTCGCCGCGCGGCGACCGCCAGATCCATCGGGTCGAAGCGGCGCTGGGTCGCGAGCCGGAGCCAGGCGAGCACGGCGCTCACCCCGGAACGTTCGAGGAACCGGGCATCGACCGCGTTGACGACCGGCAGTCCTGCGCTGCGCAACGCCACCTGGACAGGCGCGAGGGTGGCGTTCACCCTCGTCAGGACGATGACGTCGTCGGGCCGGTGGTGCTCGATCGCCGCCGCACACTCGCGGGTGGTGACACCCAGCGGATCGTCGGTGACGACGGCGGACATGTCGGCCGGGTCGGGTGAGCGATCCGGTGCCGGCACGATCGACTTCTCGACGCGGCGACGGTTGTGGGACAGGAGGTTCGCTGCAGCGTCGATGACGCCTGGCGGGCAGCGGTAGTTGACGTCGAGGTGATGGGTGCCGGCGCCGGGGAACCACCGTTCGAAGTCGATGAGCCACTGTGGTGACGCGCCGGTGAATCCGTAGATGGTCTGGTCGTCGTCGCCGACACCGAAGACGTCGGCGCCCGGTCCGGCGAGCAGGCGGATCATGAGGAGGTGCGCCGGCGTGAGGTCCTGGAACTCGTCGACGAGGAGTGAGCGGCACGCGACCTGTGCCGCGGTGCGAGCTTGGGGATCCTGGAGGAGCACTTCGATGGCGGACAGGATCTGCTCGTCGAAGTCGACCAGACGACGCTGGCGCAGCACGGCGCGGTACTTCGTGACGACCTCGGCCAGACCGTCGACGTCACCACCGAAGCCCTGTTCGACCTCGCGAGGCGACTGCAGCCCGAGGCGCACTGCGGTGAGGGCCTCGATCCACGCGGCGATCGGGTCGGTGTTGGCCCGCCGACGGACGTCGACGATGTCGTCGAGGATCCGACGCACCTGCCGCTCGTCGATCACCTCGACGGGCCCGGGAACCACCGACGACGGTGCGAACGGCCGACGTCCCGACACGATCGCCAGGCCCAGCGCGTTCAGGGTGCTGACGCGCAGCCCGTCGAGATCGGTCGTGCGCTCCTTCATCTCCTGCTGGGCGCGCCGGTTGAACGCCACCAGCGTGAGTGCCGACGGTGGCAGTCGGCGCTCACGCAACAGATGGCGGGCGCGTTCGGTGAGCACGCGGGTCTTGCCGGAACCGGCGGGGGCGACGATGCGCGCCGCTCCACCACGGTGCGCCACCGCAGCGAACTGGTCGTCGGCCAGCTCGGCTTCGGGTTCGGCATCGCCGGTGGTCTGAAGCGAGCCGTGCTCGAGGTGCACCGTTGGGATCACGTCGAGACCGGTGGTGACGTCGCTGCCCATCGGCCCGCCGTCGATCCACACCTCGCGGCCGTCGGGCAACACCAGGTCGGCACCGCCGCCGACCTCGGCGCCGAGCCGCTGGGCAGCGTCGATCGCCCACCAGCGTTCGTCGCCGTCGCGGGCGTCGACGGTGTTGTTCGTCAGCAGGAAGGCCAGACGGTCGAGCCGGAGGTCCAGGCCGGGTGACAGCTCCCAGGGCGGACCGCCGGGACCGACCTCGGGCTGGGGAATGTCGCCCACCAGCTCGACGACGACCCGTCGGCGTTCGAGCCAGGCGACGTGGAGCTCGACGAGGGTGTCGGTGTCGGGTCGTGTGCCGTCGACGACGAGCCGGGTCGCGTCCGACCAGGCCGGTGGGGTGGCTTCACCCGGCCGGACGATGATCGAACGGCCGAGCTCGTCGGGACCGGCGGGAATGCCGCCGAGCACCGGTTGCGCTGCTCTCGGCGTCGTGCCCTGGGTCGACGGTCGCTGCGGTGCCCGACTGGTGGCGGGACCTCGACGTGCTGACGGTGCCGCGTCGCGCCGGGGCATCGGCGGTGGTGGCGCCAGATCCGCAGGCGCGTCCCACGGGGCCTCGTCGAGGAGGCCGGCGCCGTCGATGGGGGGTCGGTCCCGGTGGCAGGACCGGACCTCGGCGACCGAGTCGTGGGACTCGCCGCAGTTGCCACAGTGGATGGTCGTCATCGCCTGTGCGAGGCTACCCAGGGGGCGCGACATCGCTTCGCCCAGGGAGTGCACGTGGACGGAAATCGAGGGCTGTTCTCGGCCAAGGGTCGCGCCGGCTGGTGGTTCTACGTCTTCATCCGGGTGTCGATCCGGACGGCGCTCTACCCCTATTTCAGGGTGAACATCATCGGGCGCGAGCACCTCGACGTCGGCACGCCGGCGATCATCGCCCCGACGCATCGGTCGAATCTCGACGCGCCGCTGTTGGGTGCAGCACCGCAGTGGCGGTGCCGGTCGCTGTCGAAGGAGTCGTTGTTCAGCAACCCCGTGCTCGGCTGGATCGTCACCGCGCTCGGCTCGTTCCCGGTCAAGCGAGGCTCGGCCGACCGCGAAGCCATGCGAACGGCAGAGGACCTTCTCGCCCAGGGCGAGCGGGTGCTCGTCTTCCCCGAGGGCACACGACAGTCGGGCGACGACATCGCCGAGATCTTCGACGGCACGTCATTCATGGCGTTGCGTGCCGGGGCGACGGTCGTGCCCGTCGGTATCGCCGGCACCGAGGCGGCCATGCCACCGGGCGGCAAGTTCCCGAAGCGCAGCACGGTGAGCATCGTCGTCGGCGAGCCGATCGAACTCGCTGCACCGGAGGGCCGGGTGAAGCGCAAGGAGGTGTCGGCCTTCACGGTGCAACTACGGGCCGCACTGCAGGACGTGATGGACCGCGCCGTCGCCGACGTGGCCGCCCGGAGCTGAACCGGCATGGGTGACGCCGTCGAGCTGTTGATCGAACCTCGGCGCCGTCCTGTCGGTGCCGGTCACGTGCGACGGCTCCTGCCGTTCCGGCGCCGCCGGATGGTCGGGCCGTTCGTCTTCTGCGACCTCATGGGGCCCGAGTCGCTGGCCCCGGGTGTGGCCATGAGCGTCGACGCGCACCCACACATCGGGCTGTCGACCCTGACGTACCTGGTGGAGGGTCGGGCCGTGCACCGTGACTCCACCGGTGCGGTGCAGACGATCGACGCGGGCGCCGTGAACTGGATGACCGGCGGCGCCGGTGTCACGCACACCGAACGGAGCCACCCCGACGACGTCGACGCCACGCTCGAGGTGTTCGGTGCGCAGCTGTGGGTCGCGCTGCCGACCGACGCCGAGGACGGTCCGCCGGGGTTCGAGCACTGCCCTGCCACGGAGGTGCCGTGGGAGCGCAACTCCGACGCCGAGGTGAAGGTCGTCGTCGGGTCGGCCTTCGGGATGGCGGCGCCGATCACCGGTTCGTCGCCGCTGGCACTGGTCGACCTGGTGCTCCACGACGGCGAGATCCGGCTGCCCGCCGACCAACCCGAACGGGCTGTGGTCGCACTCGACGGAGCGCTCCGGATCGACGGAACGGAACTCGCCGAGGGCTCGCTCGCCGTGATCGAGCGCGGCTCCACACCGGAGATCTCCGGCGACGGCCGTGCACTGGTCCTCGGCGGCGAGCCGGTCGGCGAGCGTCACATCTGGTGGAACTTCGTCCACTCGGACCCCGAGGCCATCGAGGACGCGAAGGCTCGATGGGAGTGGCAACGGTTCCCTCTGGTGCCCGACGACCATGACGAGTGGGTGCCTCTGCCTCGCTGACGCCGTCGCCAGCGGGTTCGCAGCAGCCCGGCGGAGACGCAATTGCCGTGCGGTGTCTGCTGCTGCTCGGCATGACGCTCATCGCCGAGGGCTTCCACCAGAAACCTGCACACCGAGCCGCTCGAGGCCGAGGCCGAAGAGGCGCTGCTCGACAAGTGACGAGCCCGCCGGCGTCGGCGTCGGTCAGGGTGTGGTGAGAGGGAGCCCGGCGTCGGCCCAGGCGAGCACCCCACCCTCGACGTCCTGCACGTCGGTGAAGCCGAGCTGCTGCATGAGGTCGACGGTCTGGCCGCTGCGGTTGCCGGAGCGGCAGTACACGACATAGCTAGCGTCGCGGTCGAGTTCCGCGAGCTGGTCGGCGAAGTCGGCGCCGTAGAAGTCGATGAGTGTCGCGCCGTCCACATGGCCGTCCGCGAACTCCTCGGGCGTCCGAACGTCGAGGAGCACGAGGTCGGTCCGCGAAGCCAGGGCGGTTGCGGCATCGTCCGCGCTGACGAGCCGTAGGCCGTCGGCAGAGGCTGATTCGGTCGCAGTCGGCTCGGTGGTCGTGTCGGGGACGGAGTCGGCCGTCGCGGAGGTGGTCTCGTCGCCGCCTCCGCACGCGGCGAGCACGACGGCGAGTGCGACGATCGGGATCAGCAGTCGGGTGCGCATGTCGGCTCCTTGGGTGATGAGTCCGTATGTACGGACATTACCGAAGGGTGCGCGGAGAGCGGAGTCGCGACGCCACACCCGGCGCCGCAGCCCTGCTGTCGTCAGGCGGTGACCTCGAGGCCGGCCGCGGCGATGGCGTCAGCGACGAACTCGGCGATGCCCTCGGGGACGTCGGAGCGCTTGAAGGTGCGGACGAGCTTCACGTCGGCGCCCTTGTAGGCGAGCAGCTTCGCGAAGGCTCGGGTGACCTTGCCCGGGTGCACGGCGTGGGTCAGGAAGCCGGCGACCGGGATGTCCCACAGGTCCGGAAGGTTGTAGAGGTTCTTGCGCCCGCCCGGCATGTGTCCGCCGATGATGATGCCGTCGCACCACGACCCGATGAAGATGAGGTCGGCATTGGTGAGGTCGTCCATCGGTGGGCTGGCGACCGATGCGATCTTCACGTCGGCGCCTGCAGCAGCGGCGGCGCCGGCCACGTATTCAGCGGCCCGCTTGGTGTTGCCGGTCCTGCTCTCGTACAGCACGACGATCTTCATGGCTGCCCCTCTCGACCTCCGAGAGTGTAATGAACGCGCTCACGGGGCCTTGACCCGCGCGCCACCTGGTTCCGTCGATGTTCATCCGACCGAAGACGCGCGCAACTGAAGGCAGATCGCTAGCAGGTTGCTAGCATCTCCCCCATGCGGACGTTGTATCTCAGAAATGTGCCTGACGAGGTCGGGGAGCGGCTCGAGCGCCTGGCGGCCCGCGAGAACATGAGTCTGTCGGCGTTCGCGACCCGCGAACTCACGCAGCTCTCGAAGCGAGCTGACAACGCCGCTCTGCTCGATGGTCGACCGTCGCTCGAGGTCTCGCTCGATGACATCCTCGATGTGCTCGACGAGGGTCGACGCGGGGAGTGATCGTCCTCGACAGCTCCGCTGCGATCCGCGGTCTCCTCGGAGAGGGAGCCTGCCGGGCTCTCATGCGAACCGAGTCCATCGCCGCCCCACACCTGATCGACGCTGAAGTCCTGCACGCCCTCAGGTGGCTCGTGCTTCGGGGAGTGCTCGACGAGGCCGCTGCCGTCAGAGCGGTCGACGACTGGTCCGCCTTCGCCTTCGTGCGTCTGGATGTGACGGGGCTGAGCCGGCGCGTGTGGGAGCTGCGGCACAACCTCTCGGCGTACGACGCGACCTTCGTCGCCTTGGCCGAAGCGCTGGACGTTCCGCTCGTGACGTCGGACGCTCGTATCGCCCGATCCACCGGGCCGGCATGCGTTGTCACGGTGGCCACGACCTGAGGCGTCGCCCCCGCTCGACGGCCGAGCCTCCTGTGCGAACTACCGTGCAGCCATGCCGTTGATGCCAACCCACCCGCCGGAATGGATCGACACCGCGCCGGTGGCGGTCACCACGACCGTCGAGATCGACGCCGACCCGATGACGGTGTGGGGCTTCATCGCCGATCACGAGAACTGGCCCACCTGGTTCACGGACCTCAAGAAGGTCGAGCGCATCGGCACCGGTGTCGGCATCGGCGGCGGTCGCCGTGTGACCGCCGGCCCAGCCAAGATCGAAGAGATCTTCACCGAGTGGACGCCGGGCGAACACTTCGCCTTCGCCGTCACGAAGGCGCCGATCCCGTTCCTGAAGGCGATGATCGAGTCCGTCACCATCGTCGCCGAGGGCGACGGCTGCATCGTCACGTATCGCCAGGGTTTCGAGCCCCGCCGTGGCTTCGCGAGCGTCGTCGAGCGCATCGGGGTGCAGTTCAAAGGTCAGACCGAATCGGCGCTGGCGAACCTCAAGCGCCTCGCCGAAGCCGCCTGACGTTCACCCCTCAGGCGAGTCCGCTGTGTCGACGGGCGAGTCCGCTGTGTCGACGGGCGAGTCCGCTGTGTCGACGGGCGAGTCCGCTGTGTCGACGGGCGAGTCCGCCATGGCCATGACGTCGAGGCCGGTCTTGCCCATGCCCGGCGTGTCGACCTCGACGATCCGATCGTCGACGTCGTCGTACTCGAGACGCAGTGCGCGGCTCATCGTCGCGTGCATCACGTAGGTGGACGTCACGTACGTGAACTCGAGGATCTCCTCGTCGGACAGGTGCTCGTGCAGCACGTCGAACACACCGTCGGGAACCCGGCCCTGCGCGATCGCCAGCGCGTCGGTGTAGGCGAGCAGCGCTCGCTCGACCGGCGAGAAGCAGTCGGCCACCTGCCAGTGAGGGATCGCCTCGATGCACTCTTCTGACCAGCCGACGTCGCGGGCGGCTTTGCAGTGCTGGCTGAACACGAACTGGCTGCCGACCGCCCAACCGGCGCGTAGCTGGCCGAGCTCGCGCAGCTTCGGCGCCAGCACCCGATCGGGGCTTCGGTAGAACTGGAACCCTGCGGTCGTGTGGTCGAACGCGTCGGGGACGAGTGCGAACACCGTCCACCAGTTGCCGGGTGTGCCCGTCGCGGTGCCGGGATCCGTGACCGGGTCGCGCTCACCGAAGAGCGCGCCGTAGACCGCCTGCGCGAACGGATGTGCGTCGTCCTTGCCGACCTGCCGGAGCCGGGGCACGGTGCTGGCGCCGGGACCGGATCAGCCCTGGGCGGCGTTGACCGCTTCCCAGATGGCCATCGGGCTGGTGGGCATGTCGATGTGGGTGACACCGAGGTGGGCCACCGCGTCGACCACGGCGTTCTGGATGGCAGGGGTCGAACCGATGGTGCCCGACTCGCCGATGCCCTTCGCCCCGAGCGGGTTCCGCGGCGACGGGGTCTCGGTGTTCGAGGTCTCGAACATCGGGAACTCAGCAGCCGATGGCATCAGGTAGTCCATGAGCGTGCCCGAGACCGGGTTGCCGTCCTCGTCGTAGCGCATCCACTCGTAGAGCGCCTGTGCTGCGCCTTGGGCGATGCCACCGTGCTGCTGACCGGTGACCAGCAGCGGGTTGAGGATGGTGCCGCAGTCGTCGACGGCGACGTGGCGCAGGAGCTCGACCCCGCCGGTGGCGGTGTCGACCTCGACGACGGCCACGTGGGCGCCGAACGGGAAGGTCGAGGCCTCGCCGTCGAACACGAGCTCGTGGTCGAGGCCGGCATCCATGCCCTCGGGCCGCTTGCTGTCGTCCATCGAGGCGGCCTTGAGATCGGCCCAGGAGACGGCGTTGGCCGGTACACCGGCGACGTGCAGGCCGCCGTCGCCGACGACGATGTCACCCTCGTCGGCTTCGAGGAGATGGCCGGCCAGGGTCTTGGCCTTCTTCAGCACCTCGGTCGA
This sequence comes from Acidimicrobiales bacterium, assembly GCA_020631315.1. The sequence continues at coordinate 5,887 of JAHDHM010000035.1, read as the reverse complement.
CGCCACGTGCACGGCCGAGCCGGCCGTCTGCAGCGAGCGCGAACCCATGGTGCCCTGGCCCTGCGGGATCTCGTCGGTGTCGGACTGCACGAGCACGCAGTCCTCCATCGGGATGCCGAGCATGTCGGACACGATCATCGAGAACGCGGTGTCGTGGCCCTGGCCGTGTGCCGAGGTGCCGACGCGCATCGTGGCGGTGCCGTCGTCCTCGATCTCGACCTTGCCCCACTCGGTGTGCAGACCGAACGGCGCGGTGACCTCGACGTAGGCGGACACGCCGATGCCGAGCTGCTTGCTGTCGCCGGTGGCACGGCGGGCCGCCTGTTCTTCACGCAGACCGCTGTAGCCCGAGGCCTCGAGGGCGGCGTCGAGCGCCTTCTCGTACTCGCCCGAGTCGTACTGGCCACCGGTCTTGGTGACGAGGGGGAAGGCGTCAGGCTGCAGGAAGTTCTTGCGGCGCACCTCGGCGGGATCCATGCCGATGGCGTTGGCGGCGACGTCGATGATGCGCTCGACCATCTGCGTGGCCTCGGGGCGGCCGGCGCCTCGATAGGCAGCGATGTGCGTCGTGTTGGTGGTGACGGCACGGGCCCGGAATGCGATCTCGGGGATGTCGTAGACGGCCTGGCTCATCATCTGGGTGGCCGTGGGCAACACCACGCCGACGGCGCCGTAGGCACCGACGTCGGCCAGCACGTCGCAGTGCATGCCGACGATCGAGCCGTCGTTGTTGATGCCCATCTGGACGTTCATGACCATCGCCCGGCCCTGGGCCAGCGACAGGAAGTCCTCGGAGCGGGTGCTCGTCCACTTCACCGGACGACCGAGGGCCTTGGCCACCTCACAGGTGATGCCGAACTCGGTGTAGTAGCCGGCCTTGGGACCGAAACCGCCACCGACCCACGGAGCCACCACGCGGACGTTCTCTGCGTCGAGCGAGGTGCGCGCGACGAGATCGGCCTTCACGGCCTGCGGGTTCTGCGACGGCGCCCACAGCGTCATGTGGTCGCCCTCGGGGACGGCGACGCAGCCGTTGGCCTCCATGGGGACGCCGGCCAGACGCTGGCTGACCACACGCTCCGACACGACGACGTCGGCGCCGGCGAGCACGTCCTTGTCGAACTGGTGCTCGGTCGCGAAGACGACGTTCGAGCCGTGCTCGGGCCAGATCACGGGGGCGTCGTCGGCGATGGCCTTCTCGATGTCGACGACCGCGTCGAGCGGCTCGTAGTCGACGATGACCATCTCGGCCGCGTCCTTGGCCTGCTCCTCGGTCTCGGCGACCACGACGGCGACGATGTCGCCCACGAGGCGGACGCGGTCGGTTGCCAGCGCGGGCCGGAACATCGACGGGTGGATGAACGGCGGTGCGGGGTTCACCGGGAGGTCGGTGTTCTGCGACGTCCACACGGCGACGACGCCGGGCATCGACTCGGCCTCGGAGATGTCGAGCTCGGTGATCTCGGCGTGGGCGATGGTGGAGCGCACCATCACGGCGTGGGCCATGCCGTCGATCTTCAGATCGGCGAAATAGTCGTTGGTGCCGCGCAGCAGGCCCGGGTCCTCCTTGCGGTGCACGGAGTTGCCGAGAATCGAGCCCGTCATCGTCATGTTCATCCCCCTGGATCAGGACTCAGCGGATCGCGTCCTGATCGACCTCTCCACCGTAGATCAGGCGGCTCCGGGAATGTGAGGCCACAGCACCCCGTTGGACTCTGACGTGAGCAACACCATCGACGCCCAAGACGCCAACTCGGAGCCCGTCAGCTTCGTCGTGTTCTCCGACTACCTCTGACCCTGGTGTCTGGTCGGGGCCGTGCGCCTCGAAGAGCTGGAACGTCGCCTCGGCGACAGGGTGAGCGTCGAATGGCGGAGCTTCCTGCTCCGGCCGATGCCCGAAGAGCGCTCGATGGAGGACTTCACGGCCTACACCGAGTCGTGGGGACGTCCGTCGGGCATGGCGCCCGAAGCCGGCTTCGTGCACCCGTGGAGCGGTGACAACCCTCCTCCGAACGGGTCGCTGAGTTCAGCGATTGCCGGGAAGGTCGCCGAGTCGTTCGGCCCCGAGGCGTGGGAGGCCTTCCACAAGGGGCTGCTGACCGCCTACTTCACCGAACACCGCACGATCTCCGACGTCGCCGTCCAGGCTGATGTCGCAGCGGCGGCAGGCATCGACCGCGCCGAGTTCGAACGTCGTCTCGTCGACGACCACGACGCTGCCAAGGCGGCGGTGATCGCCGAGTACGAACAGGCTCAGCAGGCCGGCATCACCGGCATCCCGTCGGTCGTGGTCGATGGGCGCTATCTCGTCAGCGGTGCGGTGGACACCGAGCACTACATCCGTGTGGTCGAACACGTCGAAGCCGAACGCGCAGGCGAAGCCACCTCGCCGGAGTAGCACCGAGCGAGGGTTGGTCGTCAGGCGCCAGCCCCGAAGACCGGATGGGTCGTCGATGCGATGACCGCGTCGATCGTGACCGCTCGGCCGTGGAGCTCTGCGGCCATCGCCGAGCGCGCTCTGGCGGAGTGCAGCTCCATCTGCGGCGACACATCGGGCGGGACCTCGACCTCGATCGCGATGGAGTCGTCGTCGACAGTGGCCGAGACGATGCGCCGGACGTGTCGGCGACCGCTGCGATCCAGACCGATGGCGATGCGGAGCACTGCGGCGAGATGGCGGATGACGTCCTGATCATCGGCTTCGAGCGCTGCGAACTCCGGATGCTTCTGCTTGGGTGCGCTCTTGCGGTGGTAGCGGGCCACGAGCGAGACGATGTCGCGCTCCCGATCGGTGAAACCGGCGAGCTGTTCGTCGTGGCGGATCAGGTACTGGCTGTGCTTGTGGTGGGCCGAATGGGCCACGAACACGCCGATGTTGTGGAGCAGGCCGGCGGCTTCCAGAAGGTCGCGGGCAGCGGATGGTTGCCGGTGCAGCTCAGCGAGCTCGTCGAAGAGCTCCAGTGCGAGGTCCGTCACGTGTTCGGCGTGAGCGAGGTCCTCGTGATAGCGGCGGGCGACGGCGAGCGCACTCGTACGGCGAAGCTCGTCGAGGTGATGGTTCGCGTCGCTCTGGCCTTCCCGATCGATCAGGTCGATGACGATCCCGGCACGCAAGGCCAAGGGCGAGATCGTCCACTCCTGCACGTGACACAGACTGGTGATCTCGTCGAGCAGCACCGCGCCGCCGGCGATGATGTCCTGACGGCGCTCGTCGATGCCCTCGAACGCCCGTCGTTTCGCGGGTTTGGCCGCCAGCAGGGGTGGGGTGAGTTCGTGGAGCGCCTTGGCCGAGAGGCGTTCCGGATCGCCGGCGGCGAGTGCGAGGGTCTCGGCCGTGCCAGAACTGGCGATCCACAGCGTGGGCGCGAGCTCGACGATTCGATCCACGATCGGGCCCAGCGCACTGCGGATGTGGTCCCGGCACGCTGCTTCGCCCTCCTCGCTGTGGACGCCGTCGGGGAAGAAGCGGTCGGTGAGGCGGATGGCGCCGAGCTTCGTGCTGCGCAGCAGCTGGGTGCCGTCGGGTCCGGCCACCACGAACTCGGTGGAACCGCCGCCGATGTCGACGACGAGGTGTGTGGCGTCGCCGACGGCGACGGCTTGACGGACGCCGAGGTGGATGAGGCGTGCCTCCTCGGGGCCGGGGATGACCTCGACACGCACACCGACCTCGTTGCGGACCCGGCTCACGAACTCGTCGCGGTTGCGGGCTTCGCGCACAGCGCTCGTCGCGTAGGCGTGGATCGGCGCGTCGAACTGCGAAGCGATCGCGGCGAAGCGACGCATCGCGTCCACGCCTCTGGTGATGGCGTCGTCGCCGAGGCGTTTCATGTCCCCGCCGCCCGAGCCCAGGCGTACCGGCTCCTTCTCGCGGGTCAGGACCCGGAAGCTGCCGTCGTCGAGCACCTCGGCCACCATCAGGTGGAGCGAGTTCGTGCCGATGTCGATGGCTGCGATGTTGCTCATCGCTCGGGGAACCGGAAACGGGTCATGTCGTTCGGGAAGTCGAACCAGGCGAGTGCTCGTTCGGGCTCGAAACGACACAGGCCGCCTGCGTCTTCGCCCTCCCATGCGTCGGGCTCGGGCGAGTACCCCTTCTCGCCGTACTTGGTGCCGATGGCGGCGGCGATACGGGCGCCCAGGTCGAGGCCAGGTGAGCTGGTCGGACCGGACGTGCCGTCGATGGTCACGACCTGCCAGCCGTCCTCGAGATGCAGCGTGCAGGCAGGGTTGACCTTCAGGTTCTGCACGTGGACGGTGCTCGGCGCTCCGTCGTAGAACAGGCCGCCGTCCAGCCAGACACCCCACCGGGGCACCACGTGAGGCCGACCATCGGGCCGGGTCGTGGCCATCCAGTACTGGAGCGAGTCGACGAGTCGAGCCTCGACGGTGGGCCACTCCAGAAGACCATCGTCGGTCTCGGGTAGGCCGTAGCCGTCGGGCATCTGCGGTCGGTCGATGCGCATGGCCGTCAACCGTAGGCGGGGGCTGTGACCGCCGCCGCGAGTGGCGCCCGGTTCGTGGATGCGTCGACGCATGAGCGACACTGGCTCTCCAGTGAGCTCCGACCGACCCGGGCCCACGCGCCGCGCTGATCGGCCCGTGGGCGCACGCAGATTGCCCGAGCGCATCGTCCAGTCGATGCGCACCGCCGACGGCGACGTGTACGAGGGCTGGTGGGTCGTGATCGCCGCCGGCGCTGTCGTGATGCTGATCGCCGGCTTCTTCTTCTACGGCTTCGGCACCTTCTTCACCGAGTTCCAGGACGAGTTCGGGTGGACGGCTGCGGCCACGTCGATCGGCTTCTCGTTGCGCAGCGAGGTCGGTGGCATCGCTGCACCGCTCGTCGGCTGGGCGCTCGACCGCTATCCACCGCGGCGCCTGCTGCAGGCGGGTCTCGTGGTCACCGCAATCGGGTGCGCGGCCATGTCGGCGATGCAGGAGTTGTGGCACTTCTACGTCGCCATGTTGTTCATCGCCACGGGGAACACGGCCAGCGGCGGCCAGGTGGGCCAGTACGTGGTGGCCACCTGGTTCCGGCAGCGGCGTGCGTTCGCCATCTCGCTCATGACCTTCGGCGGTGCACTCGGCGGTGCGCTGGCTGCGCTGGTCGCCGTCGTCATCGAGCAGATCGGGTGGCGTCCGACGCTGCGGTTGATGGCCGTGGTGCTCGTCGTCGCTGCGTTCTCCTACGGCCCGCGGGTCCGCCGACGGCCCGTGGATCACCATCAACCGCTCGACGGCGATGCCACGGCGACACAGCGGGCGAGCGACCACGAGATCCCGTTCCGCGAGGCGATCCGGTCACGGGCGTTCGCGCTCTTGAACGTGGCGACCGTCTGCACCGACTTCGTGCGTGTCGCCTTCGTGGTCCACGTGGCAGCACACATCGAGACGCATCTCGGTGGCTCCAAGTCCTACGCCGGTCTGGTGTTGTTGGCGTTCGCCATCGCATCGGCGCCGGGCCGGGTGATCGTCGGGTGGTTCGCCGACCGGCTGCGCCTTCGCTACGTGCTCGCCGCGACGATGCTGCCGTTCTGTCTGGGTCTGCCGATCCTCGCGGTGTCGACGAAGCCGTGGCACGCCATGGTCGCCGTGCTCGTCATCGCACCCGGTTTCGGTGGTTCGATCCCGCTGCGCGCCGCGATCTACGCCGACTACTTCGGCATCAGCGTGCTCGGTCGGGTGCTGGGTATCGGCCGTCTGGTCTCGACAACGGGCGGCGCCATCGGCGCCTGGGTGCTGGGCGTGGTGATCGACGGTTCCGGCTATCCGAACGCCTGGTGGCTCGCCTTCGCGCTGGCCGCGCTGGCGGTGCCGACCTCGCTCTTCGCCACCCCTCCGACCGGCCTGCAGGAGCAGTTCGCCGTCGGCGACGATGGAGCTG
>JAHDHM010000034.1:3920-16586 GCA_020631315.1 Acidimicrobiales bacterium | reverse complement strand
GAGCTCACCGACGAGCTGCCGGTGACCCAGTCCGCGGTGTCGCAGCATCTCAAGCACCTCAGCGACGCGGGACTGGTCCGTGCTCGAGCCGAGGGGACCCGACGCCTGTACTCGGTGCAGCTCGACGGGCTCGCGGAGGTCCGAGCATGGGTCGACTCGTTCTGGGACGACGTCCTCACCGCATTCGTCGACCACGCCGAGGGTCGAACGACCTCGCACGACTCGTCCGCCATCACCGATCTCGACACAGGGGCATCCTCATGACCACGACCATTCCGCCCGTGCTGCGCACCGCCTTCGTCGCTCGGACCGTCGAGGACGCCTTCGCTGTGTTCACCGACGAGATCGGCGCATGGTGGCCGCTGGCGACCCACTCTGTCTTCCAGGCTGAAGCCGGCGGGGTGCACATCGTCGATGGACGCGTCGTCGAGCGGGCGACCGACGGTCGGGAGACCACGTGGGCCGAGGTCCTCGCATGGGAGCCACCGCATCGGCTCGAGCTGGCGTGGCACCCGGGCGCTGAGGCCGCCCCTGGCGAGCAGATCCCCTGCGGTCGCGTCGAGGTGGTGTTCTCGGCCGAGGGCGACGGCACCCGCGTCGACCTCCGCCACGACGGGTGGGAGGCCTACGGCGAGGAGGCGATGCGTCGCCGGCGGGGGTACATCGGTCCGTCGGCGTGGGGACACGTGCTGGATCACTTCGCCGACGGGGCGGAGCTCCAAGTGGATGGCAGCGACCTCGGTGCGCTCCCGGCCGCCTATGAGTCCTTCTTCGCCGCAGCGGAGTCGGGTCCGTTCGGCGATCCGACCGACGATGGCTGGAACGCGTCGCAGGTCGTCGCCCACGTGGCGCTGAACGACCTCGCGCTCACGGCGGTGGCTCATGCGTTGGTGCACCGGCAGGAGCCGACGTTCGAGAACCGGGTGTGTCAGCGGATCGACCTGCTCGACGAACTCATCGCCGAGATGGGCGACTTCGACGAGCTCGTCGACGTCGGCCGACGCTGCGCCACACAGGCCATGGCCGCGGCTGCACGGCTCGACGAGGACCAGCGGTCGACCATGGTGGCGTGTGTCTTCGAGCACGACGGCGTCGTCGTCGGTGAGGGGCCGATGCCGTGGGGTCAGGTCGCCATCGACGTGCAGGCCGCCCGACACCTGCCCGCCCATGTCGAGCAGCTCGAGAACCTCAGGGTCTGAAAGCCGCCGCGGCGGCCGCACTCATGTCGGGCTCAGCCGCGCCACTCGAAGTGCATGCCGTCGGGGCGGGTCCACGTGCCGCCCCAGGCGAAGCCGTGGCTGCGGAAGATCTCGACGACTCGTGGATCGAGCGTCGGCTCCGTGCCCCAGGCGTTCGTCGCCGGGTTGATGTCGAACGCCAGGCCCCAGGCGTGGCGTGACACCGCGCCGCCGGACGAACCGCGGATGCGTCGGGGGTTCCAGCAACCACCGTTGCGCCGGGTGTCGCTGACGTCGATCGCGCCGGCGAGGCCGGAGGCTTCGATCTCGGCGAGGGCGGCGTGGATGCCGGGGACGGCGTGGCGGTTGCACCACATCGCCCCGACGATCGGGAACGTGTGGCGCACGATGTTCGCCTCGATCCAGGACGGCTCCATCGTGATCTGCACGTCGCCGTTGAAGCGGTACTCGAACTCACCGACGAGCGACTTCAGGCGCATGGTGGAGGGCACACCGTCCACGCCGGACGGGTCCCAGCTGCGGGAGTAGCGAACCCAGTCGTCGAGCTGCGTGATCTGGTCGAGTCGTGCGTCGAGCGCGGTGAGGTCGTCGACACCGGTGATCCAGATGGACGACGGGCGGTCGAAGCCGAAGCTGCGGGCATCGTCGATGGAGAACAGGACTTCGCTCGACGACGTGCGGCCGTCCGGGACGACGGCTCCGATGCGGCGGTGGGTGATGCGATCGTCCCAACCGGCGAACGACAGGATGTCCCCCGGGCGTGCGCCGCGAAGTCGCGCTGTGGTTGCGGCGAGGACGACGTCGCCGTCAGCGAGCGACGCAGCGACATCGGCACCGAGGAACGTCGCGACGTCGTCGGGATCGACGGCACGAGCGGTGAACGGGATCTGCCAGCCCGGTGTGGCTTCCTGAACCACTCGTCCGTTGCGGTGCACCGCGAGCATCCGCACCGTTCCGGTGTGGTTGACGGAGCTGGCACCGCCCAACTCGGCGACCGCGGAGACCGTGGCGTCGAGAACGTGCTGCTCGAGCCCACCGGACTGCCAGAGCGCGACCGACGGCCGCACGGGTTGGCGGATGATGCGCAGGCCGTCCTCGTGCTGGTCCGCGGCGATCACCTGACCGAGCCGTTCGGCATCGGGGAGTGTCGCGGCGGTGCCGAACGAGTGGATCTCGCCGGTCTCGGTGACCAGCCAGTAGCCGACCATCGAGTCGGGCACGACGATGTCGACGACCGGCGCGTCCGGCGGCGCGAATCCGGTGGAGCCGAGGAACGGGGCGTCGCCGAAGGCGAAGACACCGCCATCGCGGGCGACGAGCCAGTAACCGTCGCCGGTCGGGGTGGCTTCGATGCCGACGATCAGGTCGTTGAGGGCCACGGCGCCCATCGACCCGAAGTAGCGGGCGTCACCGAAGGCGAAGACCCCACCGTCGTCGCCGACGAGCCAGTAGCCGTTGCCACTCGGAGTCGGCGCGAGGTCGACGATGGGTCGAGCGAGGTCGATGTCACCGGTCGAGCCGAAGAAGCCGGCGTCGCCGTAGGCGAAGATCCCGCCGTCGCCGGCCACGAGCCAGTAGCCGTCGTCCGTTGGGGTGGCGGCCATGGCGGTGATCGGGCGTGCCAGTGTCAGCGCTCCGGCGTCGCCGTGATGGACGGCGCTGTCGTAGGCCACGACCCGGCCGTCGGTCGTCACGTAGCGATCGGCATCGGCACCGACGATCGTGGCGGTGGGGTCGAACTCGACGTCGGTGGGCGCGACCGTCGCGACCGCGCCCACGACGGGAGCGATCGCCGGAGCTGAGGTCGACGCCGGGGCGAACGAGCCGGTGTCGGGGAGTGTTCGAGCAGCGTCGTCGTCGAAGAGGTCGAACACGTCGGCGTGATCGTGGATCGACGACTCGTCGTGGCCGGCAGCGGGCGTCGCCACGGCGGCGAGGGCAACGAACGCAGCGGTGGTGGCGATCGCCGTGCGCGACAGCAGTGTGGTGAAGCGAGACATCGAGAGGTCAGTCGGCCGTGGGCGCCGCCAGTCGAGCTTCGGGTCGATGCTCCCGAGTGGCTGGCCTCGGTGTGCCCGCGCGCTTCGCCGTACGATCTGCGGCGATGACCGAGCACGACGCCGACCAGCCCGCATCGGCCGGACGGAACGTCCTCGTGCTCATGGCGGACGAGCTCACGGGCGCAGCGCTCGACTGGATCGACCTCGGAATCTTGCTGACGCCGAACATCGATCGCCTGCGCGCTGCAGGTATCGACTACCGCCGTTGTTGGACGCCGTCGCCGATCTGTGTGCCTGCTCGTGCCGCGTTTGCGTCAGGCCGGTGGGTGCACCAGACGGCGCACTGGGACAGCACGGTCGGCTACGCAGGAGCGCCACGGAGCTGGATGCACGCGGCTCGCGACGCCGGCGTGCACACCGTCTCGTTCGGCAAGCTCCATCACCAGGGCGTCACGTTCGACGACGGGTTCGTGGAACGTCGACGACCGATGTTCCTGGCCGGGGGAGTGGGCTGGACGCAGGGCCTGCCGAGGTGGGACCCGATCCCGTATGCCGAGGCCGCAGAGCTGGCTGAGCAGGTCGGTGTCGGCGACACCACCTACACCCGCTACGACCGGCGCATCTGTGACGACGCCGTCGGCTGGCTGGAACACGAGGCGCCGTCGTCGCCGTGGGCGGCCTTCGTCTCGTTCGTGGCGCCGCACTATCCGCTGTCGGCTCCCACGTGGGCGCACGAGGTCGTCGCTGCGGCCGAGATCGAGCCGCCACGTCACGGGCGTGCCCTCGAGCACCCGGCGGTCGAGGCCATGGCTGAGTTCTTCGGGTACGGCGACTACTTCGACGCCGAGACGACGATCGCCGGCCGGCGGGCGTACGCCGCGCTGGTCGTCTACGTCGACGCACTCGTCGGCCAGGTGCTCGACGCGTTGGACCGCTCCGGTGCGGCTGACGACACGACGGTGATCTTCACGTCGGATCACGGTGACCTGCTCGGCGAGCGGGGGCTGTGGTGCAAGTCGTTCATGTTCGACTCATCGGTGTCGGTGCCGATGGTCGTTGCCGGACCCGGCGTTCCCGCTGGCATCACGAGCGATGTCGCCGTGAACCTGGTCGACGTCGCTCCGACCGTCGCGGCGGTGCTCGGCGTCGATGCCGACGGTGAATGGGTCGGACAGTCGCTGCTCGACCCGTCGTCGATGGACGAGAAGCGAGTCGCGTTCTCCGAGTATCACGACGGCGGATCGATCACCGGCTCGTTCGCGATCGAGGTCGGTCGGTGGAAGTACGTCCACCATGAGGGGTTCCGACCCGAGCTGTACGACCGGGTCGATGACCGCGACGAACGGGTCGACCTCGCTGTCGACGGCGGCCCACCCGACGTGTTGGGGGAGTGCGCGGAGGTGTTGCGCTCGATCGTCGACACGACGGCGGCGAACGATGCTGCCTTTGCCGATCAACGTCGTGCCGTCGAGGCGCTCGGCGGGCGTCAGATGCTGATCGACGGGATCCGCTTCAACCACACGCCGGTGCCCGAGTGACGCCGGGTTGGTTTTTGTCGCCCGAATCGAGATAATTCAAACATGAACGACCAGGTGATCCTCCAGCGCATCGAGCTCGGCACGCCGTGGCCCACGATCGACCCGTTCCTGTTCTGCGTCCATCATCTGGATCACTACCCGTCGGCCAACGGTGCGTTCGGTCCGGCCGCATCGCTCCACGGCCGGTCGATCGGCAACGACTTCGCGAACGTCGACGGCTGGAACATGTACCACGGGTCCGTCGTGCCCGGCTTTCCGCAGCATCCGCACCGTGGGTTCGAGACGCTGACGTTCGTGCGCCGAGGCCTCGTCGACCACGCCGACTCACTCGGCGCCGCCGCCCGCTACGGGCGAGGCGACGCACAGTGGATGACGGCCGGCTCCGGGATCGTGCACAGCGAGATGTTCCCGCTGCTCGACGAGACCGACGAGGCCGACAACACCCTCGAGCTGTTCCAGATCTGGGTGAACCTCGCCGCGGTCGACAAGATGACCGACCCCCACTTCTCGATGCTCTGGGACGAGGACATCCCCAAGATCGAGTCGACCGACGACGCGGGCCGCCGGAGCCTCGTCACCGTCGTCGCCGGTGGGTACGCCGGCGCCACCCCGCCGAGCCCGCCACCGGCGTCGTGGGCAGACCGACAGCGATGTGGCCGTGTGGCACGTGGTGCTCGACGACGGCGCCTCGGTCGAGCTCCCTGCCGCCGCGTTCGAGGACACGGTCCGCACGCTGTACCTGTTCCAGGGTGCTGCCCTCGAGCTGTCCGGCGAGACCCTGTCGGGCTACGTCGGCGCCGTCGTGGCCTCACATCAGGCCGTCACGGTGACGGCCGTCGATGGCCCGGCCGAGTTCCTGATCCTGCAGGGCCGTCCGATCGCCGAGCCCGTCGCCCAGTACGGGCCCTTCGTCATGAACACCCGGGCCGAGGTCGCTCAGGCGTTCGAGGACTACCAGACCACCCAGTTCGGCGGCTGGCCATGGCCCGCTGCCGACCCGGTGCACGGGTCCGACGAGTCGCGTTTCGCACGTCGGCCCGACGGTGAGGTCGAGACCCCGGTCGGCGGCGAGACCGTCGAGGCGTCGGTCTGAACTGCTGTGGCCGTCGGCTCAGCCGGCGGTCGGCTCCGGCCAGTGCCGTCCCGCTCGTAGGTACGTGAACGCCGACGTCGCGAAGAGCGCAGCGGAGATGCTCATCGCGGTCGGCACGCCGGCGAGCTGAGCCACGACACCGAGCACGATGCCACCACCGATCTCGCCGAAGGCCTCGGCCTGGCCGACGAACGAGTGGACGGTGGCGCGCTCCCGCGAGTTGGCGAAGGTGTTCGCCCAGGTCGCGACCAAAGGTTCGGACGCCGCCCAGGTACCGCCGTGCAGCACCAGGCCGAACGCCGCGAGGGCGAGCAGGTCGATCTGAGCCAACAGCGCGACGCCGGCTGCGGTGAGTCCGATGATGGTCGCGAGCCCGCGCACCACACCCGGCCCTGCGATCCTGCGGCGAACCACGAAGAGCACGGCGATGCCCGCTGCGGATCGCAGTGCGGCGATGATCGCGATGAGCAACACCTCGTCGACGTCCTCGGGGAGCCCGACGTCGACCAGTCGCTGGATGTCGAGCCGATCGATGACCTCCTTGGCGAATCCGCCGATGGCGACGCCGACGACGAGCAGCCAGAGGGCCGGGACGCGGCGGCACGTGCGAGCGCCGGCACGCAACGTGTCGGCGAAGGCATCCCAGCCCTCGTGCTCGGATCGGGTGAAGCCCTCTTCGGGCATGAGGAAGAACAAGGCGACGCCCCAGGCAGTCGCGACGAGGCCCACGCCCGCGAGCGCAGTGCTCAGCGTCGTGACGGCGCCCAGCGCACCGAAGCCCAGTAGGCCCACCACGCCGGCGACGAGCTGCCACTGAGCGCGCCGGAGCAGCAACGGTTCCGCGAGCTCACTGGAGCCGAGTTCGTCGGTGATCCACGCGGTCTCGGCGCCGGACTCGAAGGTCGCGCCAATGCCCATCGCCACGTGGACCGCCGCCAATGCCCAGAACGGTTCGGCGAACGCAGCGACGATTACCGCCGGTCCGATCATCAGGTACGAGATGACCACCGAGATCTTCCGCGAGTAGACGTCGGCAACGACGCCGGTCGGAATCTCGGCTGAGAGGATCGTCAGCTCGAAGACGGTGCCGAGGAGCACCATCTCGAGCGGCTCGAGGTCGAGGTCGGTCACGAACCGCAAGAACAGCAGCGACCAGAAGCCGCCGATGGTGGCGCGCCGGACGACACCCGTCGCGAGGAAGACGCGCGTCGCACGCGCAGCGGAGCTCACACGGTGAGCTTCGCAGCCGGTCTACTTCGGTGCGAACGAGTTGGGCAGGCTCGAACCGGCGAAGTCCGAGGGCACGGTGCCGGTCGTGGCGTAGAGGTACAGCGCCGTCTGGAAGATGGCGTTGAGCGACGTCAGCACGGCGCTCAGCAGCACGATGCCGACGACGGCCACGATCACGGCCAACACGATCATCGCCGTGATGCCGGTGGCGGCGAGCAGGACCACGACGATCGCCAGCGGGATGAAGGCGACGAAGCCGAGCAGACCGAAGCCGACACGGGCGGCGATGTTCTCGCCCCAGGTCTGCTTGAGCAGGTTGCCCGACCGCTTGATGCCGTCGACGGCGCCGAGGTCATCGATGATGATCGCGGGCACGACGAGGAACGTGATCAGCTCCCAGGCGGCGCCGGCGATGCTCGTGACGATGTTGCCGAGGAATCCGGCCCGCTCACGGATGGCCTGAAGGATCAGACCCACCGTCGCTGTCAGCAGCGCCCATGGAACGAGGCCGCCGAGATGCGAGCTCGCTCGGCCGATCGCCGAGCTGACGGTGGGATCGCCACCGGTCATGCGCTCGTGAGCGCCCGCGACGAGCGCACCGTTGAAGAAGACCGCGACGACGCTGAGCGCCAGTGCGCCGAGGATGCCGATCACGGCGACGGCGGGGCTGAGCTGCTCCTCACCGGTCACGGCGTCGGTGCTCCCGGGCATCGCGAACGCCATCGCAGCGAAGACGCCGATGACGACCAGCGAGATCGCCATCGACAGAACCGGCAGCCACAGCAGCTCTCGGTCCTTCATCAGCACTCGCCAAGAGATCTTGGCCAGTTCCATCGCGTTGCGGATTCGTTCCACGGGTCACCTCGTGCTCGGGCGGTCTCGATCGTTCAACGACGACGGAGCGGGCTGGGTTCCCGAGAGTAGGGCTCAGCAGCTGACGCGGCGCTCGGTCGGGTTGATCAGGTCGATGAGTACCGCGTGCACGAAGTTGTTCACGCAGTCGTTCTCCGGGTACACGGTGTGCGCCGGATGCTCGACCTCGAGCAGGCGGCCGTTGGACAGCGTCTCGAGCGCCAGGCTCTCGGACTCGACGAACGGGGTCGCCGGATCGTTCGGGTTGCCGATGACCAGGATCGGGACGTCGCCACCGTCGAGCTCGATCGAGAGCGGAGAGGGTGCGAACTGGTCGTAGTACGCGCAGGTGTCGACGCGTTCGAGGCTCAGTGCCGCCAACAGCGGCTGCTCGGTCTCGAGCTGCGCGGTCACGGCTTCGCCGTCGGCGAGTCGATCCGCTCGGCTCACGTGACCTTCGTGGACCCAGTCGTCGAGGCAGTTGACGTGTGCGGTGAACGAGGGTTGGCCGGGATTCGGGATCTGGAATCTGGCGAGTTGCACGAAGATCGACGGGTCGTCGCTCAGGACGAGGTCTGCGACGCCCTGGTGCAGCAGGAACCAGGTGCCCTCGTCATAGAGGGTGGTGATCAGCCCGAGTCCGCCAGCGAGCGGGTTGTCCTCCATCTCGGCGTTCACGAGATCGAACTTGTCGATGGCGTCGAGGTACATCTGCACCGGGTCGCCGTCGTTCCACATCGGGCACGTCGGGTCGTCACAGTCGGCGATCGCTCGCTCGAGCAGCACACCGAACGTCTCGATCTCGTCGAGGTCGTTCGCGACCCGCTCGTCTCTCGTGCCCGACGGATCGATCGGATCCGACGCACCGTCAAGCACCATCGCCCGGACCCGCTCGGGGAACAGTGAGGCGTACCAGGTGCCGATCACCGAGCCGTAGGAGAACCCGAGATAGCTCAACTGTTCCTCGCCGAGGGCGGCACGCAGCACGTCCATGTCCCGCGCCACGTACTCGGTGTGCAGCAGGCCGGCCACGGGACCCAATGTGTCCACGCACAGGGCCGCTGCAGCCTCGGCGAGTTCGGTCTCGGCAGGAGTGTCGACGTCGCCGTCGATGGTGTTCAGGATGTCGAGCTGTTCGCCGTCGGCGCCACATCGGAAAGAGGGCTCGGAGTCGCCGACGCCGCGAGGGTCGAAGCTGACGATGTCGAACGCACGCAGTTCCTCAGGGAAGAAGTCGGGGAAGGCGGCGAGGAACTCGAGGCCGCTGCCACCTGGGCCGCCGGGGTTCACGACGAGCACGCCGATCGGCTCGCCGACTGCGGGGAGGCGGCCGACGGCCAGACGCAACGAGGTGCCGTCGTCGTCGAGGTGATCGACCGGCACGTCGAGTGCGGCGCATTGGAGGTCGCCACACGTGTTCCACCGCAGCGAGTCGGTCGTGCCTGCCACGTCAGCGTCGGATGAGTCGTCGGTGGTGTCGTCGTCCGTTGTCGGGAGCTCGATGCTGCCGTCGTCGACATCGCTCGCCGAACCGGTCGTCGCGTCGTCGGTGGTCGCCTCCGTGGGCGGGGTCACCTGCGTCTCGACACCATCGCCACCGGAACACGCAGCAGCGACCAGTGCCGCGACGACCACGAGTGCGAGCCGCACCATCCATCGATTCGACATCTGCCCGAGCGTACGGCGACCCGCCCGTTTCGCCAGTTCAACTCGGCGCTGCTCGTTGCATCGGTAGGCTCTGCGGTCGTGTCGACGCCGTCCCGCTATCACCTCGTGACCCTCGGGTGCCCGAAGAACGAGGTCGACTCCGACAAGCTCGAAGGCACGCTCATCGGTGACGGCATGACCGCGACCGACGACCCGTCCGAAGCGGACCTCGTCGTCGTCAACACGTGCGCCTTCATCGAGGACGCCCGCCAGGAGTCGATCGACACCGTGCTCGCGCTCGACGACCTGCGCCGAGACGACGCTCGCCTCGTCGTCACGGGCTGCATGGCCGAGCGCTACGGCGACGAACTCGCCGAGGCGTTGCCCGAGGTCGACTCCGTCGCCGGGTTCGGTGTCCCGGTCACGCTCGGGCGCAAACCCCTCGGTGTCGAGGTGTCCACCGAAGCAGTGCCGTCGTTCGATCTGCTGAACCTGCCGCGGCCACGTAGCCCTCGCCCGTGGGCCTACGTGAAGATCGCCGAGGGTTGCGATCGTGCGTGTGGCTTCTGCGCCATCCCGAGTTTCCGTGGCGCTCAGCGCAGCCGGTCGGTCGCCGAGGTCCTCACCGAGGTCGAGCAGCTCGAGGCCCAGGAGATCGTGCTCGTCGCGCAGGACCTCGCCAGCTACGGCCGCGACGACGGCCGCCCGGGGGACATCGTCCCGCTGGTCGACGCCGTCGCCGAACGGGTCGAACGCGTGCGCCTGCTGTACCTCTACCCGTCGGATCTCAACGACCGCCTCATCGACGCCATCTGCCGGACCGGCGTGCCCTACTTCGATCTCTCGTTGCAGCACGTGTCGGCGCCGTTGGTGCGCCGGATGCGTCGTTGGGGCAACGGTGCGAAGTTCCTCGACCGCATCGAGGCGATCCGTGCCCGCGAGCCCGATGCCGCGTTCCGGTCGAACTTCATCGTCGGCTACCCGGGCGAGACCGAGGACGACCATCAGCAACTGCTCGACTTCGTCGAAGCAGCGCAGCTCGACTGGTGCGGCTTCTTCACCTACTCGAGCGAGGACGGCACGTACGCCGCCGATCTCGACGGTGAGGTGCCGTTCGACCTGATGCAGGAGCGCCTGCGTGAGCTCACCGATCTGCAGGACCGCATCACCGCGGCACGACGTGCGTCGCTCATCGGGACGACCCAGCGACTGCTCGTCGACGAGCCGGGCATCGGCCGCAGCCATCGCGAAGCGCCCGAGATCGACGGCATCGTCCGTGTCGACGAGTCGTTGCCGGCCGGCAGCTTCGTCGACGTCGAGATCGCGGACTCGTTCGGCCCTGATCTCGAAGCGATCGTCACCACATGACGCGCGTTCTCCCCAAAAGCTGAAACCGAATCGGTCCAGGGGAGGTCGGACACGTCGTGGTGGAGCCTGGCTCTTGGATCAATCTCGCGAACGGCCTGACGCTGACGCGCCTGTTCGCGTCGCCGGTGTTCATCGTGTTGATCGTGGAGCACGGCCCTCATTGGGGGACCTTCGTGCTCGGGGCGATCATCTCGCTCACGGACTGGGTCGACGGCTGGCTGGCCCGGCGGTACGGCTCGACCGCCTCGGGAGCCTTCCTCGATCCCCTCGTCGACAAGGTGTTCGTGCTCGGCGGCATGTTCGCCTTCGTGGCCATCGACCAGTTCCACTGGATCCCGGTCGCGCTCATCGCCTTCCGTGAACTGGCGATGTCGCTGTACCGGTCGACGGTCGGCCGCAACGGCGTCTCGGTGCCGGCCACCTACCTGGCGAAGGTCAAGACCCCGGTGCAGATCTGGGCACTCGGATTCGCACTCATCCCGCCCGTCGCCGAACACGCCCACTGGATCGCCACGCTCACCCTCTGGGCGGCTGTGGCTCTCACCTACGTGACCGGCTGGCAGTACCTGGTCGCTGCCCGGCAGCCGGTCATCGACGTCACGGCCTCCGACGACGAGGCGACGGCCGCAGCGTCCGTGGAGGATCGGGAGCGGTAGGTTCGGCGGGTGAACTGTGAAGTGGTCGCCGTCGGAACCGAACTCCTGCTGGGCCAGATCGTCGACACGAACTCGTCGTGGATCGGTCAGCAACTCGCCGCGGCAGGCATCGACTCGCTGCACCAGACCAAGGTCGGCGACAACGCCGACCGCATCCGTCGCGCGCTCGAACTCGCGCTGAGCCGCAGCGACGCGGTGGTCGTCTGCGGCGGCCTCGGCCCCACCCAGGACGACATCACACGCGACGTCATCGCCGACGTGATGGGCGTGCCGCTCGTGCACGACGACACCATCGCCGACCGGATCCGAAAGATGTTCGAGAGCCGCGGTCGCACGATGCCCGAGAACAACCTGCGGCAGGCGCAGGTGCCGGAGGGCGCCCGGACCATGGCCCAACAGCCGGGCACCGCGCCGGGTCTCGTGTGCCCGATCGGCGACGTCGACCGCACCGGTGTCAGCGCGAAGGTGATCTACGCCGTTCCCGGCGTGCCCTACGAGATGCGCGAGATGGTCGAGGGCACGGTGGTTCCCGACCTGCGGGCTCGCATGGGTGACACGTCGGTGATCTCCAGCCGGGTGCTGCGGACCTGGGGTCAGAGCGAGTCGGGCCTCGCCGAGACGCTCGCCGATCGCATCGACGAGCTGGACCGACTCGCCGCCGCGGGTGAGGCGGTGCCCACCCTGGCGTTCCTCGCGAGCGGGGTCGAGGGGTTGAAGGTTCGCATCACGGCCAAGGCACCCGATGAGCAGGCTGTCGCCGAGATGCTCGCCGCCGAGGAGCAGGTGATCCGTGGGTTGCTCGGTGACATCGTCTTCGGCGTCGACGACCAGAGCATGGAGACCGTCGTCCTCGCCGCGCTCGCCGACCGGGGCTGGTCGATGGCCGTGGCCGAGGGTGTGACGGGCGGCTACCTCGCCGGTCGGCTGACGGCCATCGAGGCCTCGGCCGGTGTGTTCGCCGGTGGCGTCGTCACCGGCGATGGTGCAGTCGGTGCGGGCGGCTCGGTGCTCGGGCACGACGTCGCCGCCGCGGCGGTGGTCGACGACGCCGTGACGTCGGCCGCTGAAGCCGTCCGAACCATG
>JAHDHM010000034.1:0-3910 GCA_020631315.1 Acidimicrobiales bacterium | reverse complement strand
AGACGCGGACCTTCTACGTCGTGCCGCGGGTGAACCCGGACGGTGCCGAGGTCGGGCTCGCCGTGATGGGCCCGGTCGACGACGAGACCGCCGCACACCGGCCGGGCACCGTGCTCGGAGCGATCGCGATGCCAGGACACGACACCGAGGTGGTGCCGATGCGCCTGCCGGGCGACCGCGAGCGGATCCGCCAGTACGCCTGCATCGGCCTGCTCGACGTACTGCGCCGACGCCTCGACTGACCCGCGGGTGCATCTCGGCGCTCATGGTGCATGATCTGGGCGTGGGGCACGACGAGAGTGGCGTGGCGGCGCCGACGGACAGCGAGACGACGAGCGCGGCCGCGCCCGTTCGGCCGACACTCGACCGGCTCCGGGCACAACGCCGGCGGAACAGGTTGCTGTTCTTCGCCGGTCTCGTCGCGATCGTCGTGCCGGGTGTCTGGTGGGCAGCGACGACACAGGACCCGATCCGTGGCGGGGACAACCGTGGCGGCGACTTCTTCGGCCCCGTCGGTGCCGACTTCGGGTTCGAGGAGGAGATCTTCTTCGAAGAGGAGTTCTTCGGCGAGGTCCCGGTCACGACGTTCGCACCGTTCGAGGGATGAGGCCGATGACGCGTCGACGCTCACTGGTGATCGCCGTGCTGCTCGCGCTCTCGGTTGTCGTGGCAGCGCCTGCCGGTGCCCAGACCGCCGAGCCGACGATCCGCGTGGTGATCGTCGGAGGTGCTCTCGGCAACGCATCGACCGCAGAGGTCGAAGTCGTCGTCACCTCCGCACGGGCACTCAGCGGACGCGTCGAAGTCGTGTCTCGCTGGCCCGACGGCGGCGACGTCACCTACGTCGTGCCCATCGATGTCGCCGCAGGCGCAGCGGTCACCGTGCCGTTGTCGGTGCCGCTGCGATGGGGTGAGCTCGACGTCCGTGCCGGTCTGGTGGTCGACGGGACGACCATCGCCGAGGATTCCGACCGTCGCTTCCTGGGCGATGTCGGCGGTCAGCAGACGCGAGTACAGGTCGGCTTGCTCGGCGTGACGAGCGACGACGAACGGATCTCGTTGGCTGTGGGCGACGGTGTCGCGACCACGGTGTCGCTGACACCCGAGCGGGTGCTGCTCACCGGGCTGGACAACTACTCGTCGGTCGTCGTGTCGCCGGTGGTGTTGGCGGGCCTCGACGGGGCAGTCCGCAACGGGCTGCTCGGATTCGTCGCCGCAGGCGGTGATCTGCTCGTCGTCGGTGCTCCCGGCGTCGTCGATGATGCGCTTCCCGAGGGTGGGGCCGGTGCCTACGGCCTGGGACGTGTTCGCTACGTCGGCGACGACTGGGCCGACGCGCTCGTCCCGACGGCAACCGGCACGTCGAACACCTTCGACAACGGTTTCGCGATCATCGGCGAAGAACCCGGCGACCCGACCGTCGACCTCGCGACCGATGCCGGCGTGCAGCTCCCGGACATCGGCGGTCTCGGCTGGATGCTGCTGGCCTACGCCGTCGTCGCAGGACCGGTCGTCTACCTCGTGTTGCGCAGGATGCGACGGACCGCGCTGGCCTGGATCGTGCTGCCGGGCATCGCTCTCGTGTTCACCGCAGGAGGTCTCCTCCTCGGTTCCGAACTGCGCGGCGATCGCGGCAACAGTCACGTGACCATCGTCGAGGTGTGGCCCGAGGGTTCGACCGCCACCTCCTCGGCGCTGTTCACCGCGACATCCGGCACCGACCGGTCGATCGGTCTTCCTGCCGGATGGCAGTACCGAGGAGCTGCGAGCTTCTACCAGCCCACCTCGACACCGATCGAGGTCGTGCCCCGTCGTGACGGGGCAGACGTGAACTTCTCGCTCGCCGTCGGTGGCGCTGCGACCGCCCGCTTCGTCGGCCCGGCTGACGACTTCGACGGCGCACTGGTGATCGACGACCTCGTCCGAGACGGCGCCACGGTCAACGGCACGGTCACCAACCGCTCGGGTGCCGACCTCTCCAACGTGCTCGCCATGTTCGGGACACGGGTGGTGGAGCTGGACGATCTCGCCGACGGCGACAGCGTCAACTTCACCATCGAACACTCCGCGACGTTCGCGGG
This sequence comes from Acidimicrobiales bacterium, assembly GCA_020631315.1. Next base: position 1,829 of record JAHDHM010000034.1, on the reverse strand, counting down.
ACGGCCGCGTGAGCTCGAGCGATGGCCGTCGTCGTTCGACAACTGGGGCCGTCGGGTCTCAGCCGACACCGACGTCAGCACCGGTGCATGGTCCTCGTGGCGCGCCGACGCCGGCTGGAACGCCTTCGGTGCCGGTGTCGTCGGGGTCGTCGGCTGGACGCGCGATCTCGCCTCGCCCGTCGATGGCGTGCAGTCGGGCCGCACCGCGCTCATCGCCAGGGCGAACCTCCCCGATGCCGTCGGTGACGGCAACCCGCTGACCGTCGTCAGTAGCGGTGGGAACGGCGGGTTCCAACAGCTCGACGGCGGCTTCTTCGCGACCTCGTTCGTCAGTCGGATCGACGTGCCGGCCGGAGTCGACGTCGCGTCGGTCGAGGTCGCGGTCGGGAACAACGCTGCGACGCTCGAGTGGTTGGTCGACGGAACTTGGCTCCCCGTCGAACTGCCGGAAGGCAGCTCCGTTCTCCAGCCTCCGGAAGGGTCGCTGGCCGACGGCGAGATCTGGGCCCGCATCCAGGTGCCGGAGTGGACGTGGCCCGTGCGCAACGACCTGAGTGCCAGCGTCGGCGATGGGGGAGAGCTGCTCACGCTGCTCGAACCCGGCGACCTGCGGCCGCGTCTCGACTTCAACGGCGGCTTCGAGCCCGGCTTCGTCCCTGCCGAGGTGAGCGAGATCTTCGAGATCGAGGTCGAACCCGGCGCCATCGCCGAGTTCGAAGGCGACATCTTCATTTCCGAGTTCGACGAGTACGTGCTGCCACTGGAGGAGGGCGACGAGGTGGTGCTGACCCTGTCGGCGTTCCACGACTCCTTCCTGGCGGTTCGCAATCCCGATGGTGTCCAGTTCGCCGAGAACGACGACTTCCCACAGTGCTGCGACAGCGGTCTGACGTTCATCGCGACCAACACCGGCTCCTACGTCATCGAAGCTCGAGCGCTCGGCGACTCCGGATCCGGCAACTACGTGTTGACCATCGAGCGGGGTGAGCGATGACGGCACCGGTGCAACTGACGACCACGACCTCACCCGCAGCAGCGCCCGCCGTCCAGACCTGGGCGATCACGAAGCGCTACGGCGATCTCACCGCGGTCGACCACGTCGACCTGGTGGTCCCACGGGGCGCGATCTACGGCCTCATCGGACCGAACGGCGCCGGCAAGTCGACGCTGATGTCGATGGCCGCGTCGTTGCTGCTCCCGACCTCTGGCCGCGTCGCCGTGCTCGGTCACGACCCACTGCTCGAGCCGCTCGAGGTCCGGGCCCGCATCGGCTACATGCCGGACGGTCTCGGCGTCTACGACGGCATGACGGTCGCCGAGTACCTCGACTTCTTCGCCGGCGCCTACGCCGTGCCACGCTCCGAACGGGCAGGTCTGACCGAGGCGCTGCTCGAACTCGTCGAGCTGCAGGTGAAGGTCGACGCGGAGGTCAACTCGCTGAGCCGGGGCATGAAGCAGCGTCTCAGCCTCGCCCGTTCGTTGGTGCACGACCCAGAGCTGCTCATCCTCGACGAGCCGGCGTCGGGTCTCGACCCGCGGGCCAGGGTCGAGCTGCGCCAGCTGATCGTGCAGCTCAGGGACCTCGGCAAGACGATCATCGTCAGCAGCCACATTCTCAGTGAGCTGCAGGAGATCTGCACCGACGTCGGCATCGTCGAGTCGGGCCGTCTGCTGGCGTCGGGCTCGCCTCGGGACATCCTCGAACGACTGGGTGGCGGTCGGCGTGTCGAAGTGCGATTCGCGTCCGGTGCGCGTGAGGAGTTCGCGGTCGCCGACGAAACGGCCCAGATCGAACTGCTGCGCCGTCTCGTGACGGAAGGGCGTGACGT
>JAHDHM010000450.1 GCA_020631315.1 Acidimicrobiales bacterium | reverse complement strand
GACGAAGGCCATGCGTGAGGGCTACGACGCCATCATCGCCGCCGCCGAGTCGCTGGGCGCCCCCGGCAAGCCCGAGGCCCACCTCGCCGTCTACGGCGTGGGTATCGAGGACCGCCTCACCGGCGACCACGAGACGCAGCGCTACGACCAGTTCAGCTACGGCGTGTCCGACCGTGGTGCCTCGATCCGTATCCCGTGGCAGGTCGCTCAGGACCAGAAGGGCTACATCGAGGACCGTCGCCCGAACGCCAACGCCGACCCGTACCTGGTCGCCGCCCTCATGACCGACACGGTCGGCGCAGCCCTCGCTGGCTGAGCCGGTGAGAGTGTGATGGCGTAGCCGTCCACCACGACTTCGGTCGAACTCGACCCGCCCTCTCTGTTGCTGGGGCGGGTCGAGTCGCGTCCGGGCGCCGTTTGCCCGCGCGCGGTCCGGCGCGGCAGGGTGAGGGGACAGATCTTCCAGGGGGGAAGCAATGGCCGAAGCCAGCCAGCCACGCGCGCCGTTCACGCCGTGGGACCGTCGTGAACTGCCGGGGTCCTTCGACGTCGAGGAGACGGCCCGCCGTGTCGGCCACTACAAGTGGATCGAGACGAAGTTGTTCGAGGCCCTCGGGGGGTGGGTGGCCACGGTGCCCGAGCTCGACGTGAAGCTGCGTCTGGGCACGCACTGCTACCACCACGCCTGGCACGCCGAGCTCTTCCACAAGCGACTGCCCGAGCTGCGTGAGATGAAGCCGGAACGTCTCACCGTGCCGCCGAACGACGAGATGGTGGCCTTCGTCGAGGCGCTCACCGAGCCCGAGGCTGCCGACCAGACCCTCGAGAAGCTGGTCGGTGTGTTCCGGGTGCTGTTGCCGGCGAAGATCGCCGCGTACACCTACCACCGGAACAACACGAGCCGCATCACCGACATGCCGACGGTGCGCATCCTCAACTTCATCCTCCAGGACGAGATGGAGGACTGGGTCGACGGCGAGATGCTGGTGCAGTCGCTCATCCGCACCCCCGAGGACGTGCAACGGGCGGCCGACCGCCAGGCTCACCTGGAGACGCTGCTGCTCGCGGCAGGAGGCATCGCCGGGCCCGGCACCGTGGGCGACGCCTACGACCTGGGCGAGGACGACTGATGGCCCAGATCTCGGTCACGCCGACCGAGTTCGCGATGGTCGACTTCTCCCACGAGGAGATCGTGGCGGCCATCGCCGAGTTGGCCGACGCCTTTCGTGTCGACGACGACGAGACCATCGAGGTGGTGATCGACGAGGCGTCACCGTTGACCCGGATGCGCACCGACTCGGTCCAGCCCATGCGTTTCCACGTCGAGGGCGGGGCGTTCGAGGACACGAGGCGTCCACGTCAGATGAGCCCGGACCGGCTGCGGGACTCCATGGGCCGGCTGCTGCTGCGTGCCGTGGACCGCCGGTCGAGCGACTTCGGTGACCCGCCGGCCGACGAGGAGCTGTCGCTCGCACACTCGGTCGCCTGGGAGGTCTACACCGTCGGTCGCCTGGCCAAGCTCGGCTCGAAGGGGCAACGCAAGCGTCGGCTGTACCAGTTCCGGAACCGTCACGGCTTCACCGACGCCGCCGACGCGGCGTTCGACCAGCTCTGGAACGGTTCGGGTCTGACCTGGGACCAGATCGTGGCGATCTCCGACGGCGCCCGACAGGTGGCCGATCCGGGCGAGTGACGTCCGCTGCGGCCGATCAGGCCAGATCGTGGGCGCTGATGCCCTCGAGCAGTTCGATCGACGGTGCCTCGCTGAGGATGCCGCGGCATGCTTCGGCCATCTCCACCATCACCTCGGAGTCGATGTGGGCCCTGGCGTGGGCTTCGCTGTCCCACTTCTGGATGACCACGTAGCGGGCCGGATCGGCGACCGAGGCACACAGGTCGACGTTGCGGGCACCGTCCTGACCACGGGTGAGCACCACGTACTTCGACAGGTTCGACAGCAGGGCGTCGGGATCCGACGCCGTGAAGCGCATGGTCAGAATCGCGATCTCGAGGTCGTCGGCCATGTGCCGAACCTAGCTGGCCGGCTGCTGACGCTCCGAGGTGGCGTCGACGTGGCGCGTGGGAATGGGTCAGAGGCTGGTAGCGTCGACAGCTGGTTTGTTCGAGTTTTCGACTCGTCCTGAAGGCAGGATCGGCCGATACACTCGAAAGAGGCGACGTGCGCCGGATCCGTTCCGGCGGTGCGAGCTTCGGGACGGGCAGAAGTGCGACAGCCATAGCTGTCCTTTCATAGGAGCAACTGCGATGGCCAAGGAGCGGGTCGAACGGGACGAGGAAGACCTCGTCCGGCTGTACCTCACCGACATCGGTCAATATCCGTTGTTGACCAAGGACGACGAGGTCCGCCTCGCCCAGGCCATCGAGGCCGGGAACGAAGCAAGGGGCTACCTCGACCGTGGCGAGGACGCCGACGGCAACGCGCTGACGGCTGCCAAGAAGCGCGAGTACCGCCGCCAGTCGCGTGCCGGCGAAGAAGCCGAGCGCACCTTCGTGCAGTCGAACCTGCGTCTCGTCGTGTCGATCGCGAAGAAGTACCAGGCCTCCGGCCTGCCCCTGCTCGACCTGATCCAGGAGGGCAACCTCGGTCTGATGCACGCCGTCGAGAAGTTCGACTGGCGC
>JAHDHM010000449.1:2407-2642 GCA_020631315.1 Acidimicrobiales bacterium | reverse complement strand
CCGAGACCAAGCCCGGTGACACGGTCGTCGTGGTGGGTTGTGGTGGTCTGGGAACGGCCGCGATCCAGGCGGCGAAGATCGCCGGTGCCGCGAACGTGGTGGCGGTCGACCCGTCCGAGTTCAAGCGTGAGCAGGCCGAGACCTTCGGAGCGACCCACACGGCCCCCTCCATGGAGGAGGCGATGGGTGCGGTGGGCCTCATCACCGAGGGTCGGATGGCCAACTCGGTGATCCT
>JAHDHM010000449.1:0-2397 GCA_020631315.1 Acidimicrobiales bacterium | reverse complement strand
CGCCCACGCGCGTGGAGGCCGCGACGGTCGAGGCCGACCGCCGTCGCGAACGCCGCCGACATGGACGTCAAGCTGAACCTCTTCGAGTTCGCCATGATGAACAAGGAGATCAAGGGCTGCCTGTTCGGGTCCTCGTCGCCTCGCAAGGAGATCCCGCATCTGTTGAGCCTCTACCAGGGCGGCCAGCTCCAGCTCGACGAGATGATCACCCGGACCTACTCCCTCGATGACATCAACGAGGGGTACGCCGACATGTTGGAGAACCGGAACATCCGCGGCGTGATCCTCTTCGACTGAGGCGGACTCCGTGACCGACCGGTCGAGGCGCATCGAGTACGCCGGGAGCGTCCACGGCGAGGAGGAGATCGCGGCCGTCGTCGAGGTGCTGCGCGGCCCGCCCACGGCGTTGCGGATCGGTCGCAACGTGAAACAGATGGAGCGCCTGGTCGCGGAGTTGTTCGCGAAGCGGCGCGGGGTGATGGTCAACTCGGGTTCCTCGGCGTTGTACCTCGCGGTGGAGCTGATCGGAGCTGAGCCGGGCGGCGAGGTCCGCTGTCCGTGTCGACCGGCGCCCCTCGTCCGCGCCGGACTGGTCCCGGTGTTCGTCGACGTCTCGCCGCGTACCTTCCAGATCGACACCGCGGCGATCGAGGCCGCCGTGGGTCCGCGGACCAGGGCCATCCTGGCCCCGAACCTGGTGGGGAACTGTCCTGACTGGGACGTGGTCCGCGAGATCGCGGATCGGCACGACCTGCTCGTGATCGAGGACTCGTGCGACTGCCTGGGTGCGACCTTGCGGGGCACGCCCACCGGCACCCGCTCGGACCTGAGTCTCACGAGCTTCGCGATGAGCCACATCATCACCGCGGCCGGTACCGGCGGGATGTTGTGCCTCGACGATGAGCAGCTGCTCGATCGGGCGGTGATGCTCCGCCGGTGGGGCCGTCGCAGCGAACGGAAGTTGTTCGGCACCCTGAAGGGTTCCGGCGAACGGTTCTTCTCGGAGCTGCCAGACGGCACCGAGTACGACGACCTCTTCATCTTCGACGAGGTTGGCTGGAACTTCGAACCCTCCGAGCTCAGCGCCGCGTTCGGTGTGGTGCAGCTGGAGAAGCTGTCCGAGAACCTCGCGGCGCGGCGACGGAACGCCGGCCTGCTCGACGAGATCTTCGGCCGTCGACCGGACGTGTTCGAGTTGCCGTCGCTCACACCCGGGGTCGAGACCGCATGGCACATGTACCCGCTGGTGGTGCGCCCCGAGAGTGGTGTTCGGCGCGCTGCCTTCCACCGTCACATGGAGGGCAACGGGATCGACACCCGCATGGTCTGGACGGGCAACGTGACTCGTCAGCCAGCGTTCGCGTCAGTGCCACACCGGGTCGCCGATCCGGGTCTTCCGGAGGCGGACCGTGTGATGGACCACGGGGTGGTCCTCCCCTGCAACCACGGGATGAACGACGACGACCTCGCCTACGTGGGCGAGGTCGTCGATCGATTCTTCGACTGAGCGCTCCGCACGGCGGAGCGCCGTGGGTCAGAGCTGGCCGCTCGCAGCGATCGTCACCTCGGCAGACGGGCTGCCGTTGCCGGTACCGAGCGTCTCCATCTTGCGCACGATGTCCATCCCGTCGGTGACCTGGCCGAACACGGTGTGCTTGCCGTCGAGCCACGCCGTGACGACGGTCGTGATGAAGAACTGGCTGCCGTTGGTGTTCGGGCCGGCGTTCGCCATCGAGAGCAGGCCCGGCTTGTCGTGCGCCAGGTCGAAGTTCTCGTCGGGGAACTTGTCGCCGTAGATCGACTTGCCGCCGGTGCCGTTGCCGCGGGTGAAGTCCCCGCCCTGACACATGAAGTCGGGGATGATGCGGTGGAACTTCGAGCCGGCGTAGCCGAAGCCCTGCTCCCCGGTGCACAGAGCCCGGAAGTTCTCGGCGGTCTTGGGGGTGACGTCGGCGAAGAGTTCGAAGGTGATGCGGCCCGCGGCGGCGCCGTCGATCTCGATGTCGAAGTAGACGGATGGGTTCGTGCTGTCAGTCATGGGACCGTGGAGCGTAGCTCTGGGGGATCGATCGGGAGGTACGCTCGCCTGGCCCGTGGGGAGGGATCGACATGCCGGCGCTCACCGAATCGCGATCGTGGGCCTACGGCATGCAGTTGCCGATCCAGACCCTGACCCAGACGCTGGCCGACGAGTGGGAGGCGAGTGCGTCGCCCGAGGACCTCCGCCGCGTCGCTCGCCACGCCGAGGCCACCGGCCATGCCTTCGTGGGGGTCTGTGACCACGTAGCGATCCCAGACGTCGAGGCCGGACGGCACATGGGTGCCACATGGTTCGACACCGTGGCGACCCTCGGCTGGCTCGCGGCGTCGACCGAGCACGTCCATCTCGCGTCCACG
>JAHDHM010000448.1 GCA_020631315.1 Acidimicrobiales bacterium | reverse complement strand
GTCGAGGTCCGTGCGCCGAGTTCTGCGGCGAGGCGCGCCGTCAGCGCGACCGCGCCTCGTGACGGTTCACAGGCGCCGGGTTCTTCGACGACGCACACGTCGAGTCCGTCGAACAGCAGCGTGTTGCCGTCGAAGATCGGAGGCTCCGGAGCGACCACGCCACCAGCCTCAGGCGCGTGAGCGGCGGAGTCCGCCCGGGTTGGCGACCAGATCGTCGAACGCACCCTCTGGGCGGGTCCGCCGGTACTCGTCGACGATCGGGGCGAGGTCGTCGGGGCTGGCGCCGTGGAGGATCACGCCGTCGCAGCCGAGGTCGAACTGGCCGCGGATCGCGTCGACGCACTGCTCGGGTGAACCCGTCGCGGCCGGTTCGAGCCAGTGTTCGGGGATGACGGTGGCGATGTGCTCGAGCTCTTCGGTCGTGGCCGCCTGGTCGATGGAGCCGCGGAAGTTCGCGACCATCGGGTCGGCACGGAAGCGTTCGAGATCAGCGGGATCCCAGTCGTTGGTGCGCACCATCAGATCGCCGTAGGCCTGGAGGTAGGTGCCCATGCGTCCGACGGTCTTCTTCAGGCGGACGGGTTCGGGCAGGTGGTCGCCGATGGTGGCGAAGCACGACCAGACCCGCACGGCATCCGGATCACGGCCCGCCTGCTCGGCAGCGTCCTTCACCGTCTTGACGACACGGGCCGTGGTCTCGTCGGTGAAGAAGGTGTGGAGCACCACCGCGTCGAAGCAGCGACCGGCGAGCTGCAGCGAGTTCGGCCCGAACGCGGTCAGCGTCATCGGGATGTGGGCCGGTTCGAGGCCCCGCATAGCGAGCGCCGGGTAGGCGCCGGCGGGACCGTCGTGGCCGATGACGACCTCGCCGTTCCAGACGCGACGCATGAGCCCGACGAAGTCCTCCATCTGCGCCGTCGTGATCGGGTTCAGCCCGAACGCCTGCGAGACCCGGTCGATGCCGCGGCCGAGACCCAGCGAGAATCGCCCACCCGTCAGCTGGTGCATGGTCATGGCGTACGAGGCGGTGACCATCGGGTGGCGGGTGTTGTGGTTCGTGGCCGCGGTGGCGATGCCGATGCGATCCGACACGGCACCCGCGGCGCCCGACAGCGTCGACGCTTCCTTGATGTTGAAGCGTTCGGAGATGAAGCAGGCGCCGATGCCCATCGCCTCGGCCGCCCGGACCTCGTCGATCAGCTCGCGGGGCGTCTCCGGCGCGCCGGGCAGCGTGTAGAAGCCGAGCTCGTTCATGACCGGTCCGGACATCGGACTCCTCCCCCTCGCCGGGTCGCAGGGCCGGCGCTCCACCGATCTTGGTCGGCGAACGACCACCAGCGTAATTTGTCACTCGACAACCAACCGAGGTCATCGAGTCCATGGTCAAGTACGCAGACCGTCCGTCCACGAGCGTCGAGGTGCACATCGACGCGCCGCCATCCGTCGTGTGGCCCATCCTCACCGACATCAACGCGCCGGCCCAGTTCTCGCAGGAGTTCCTGGGGGCCGAGTGGATCGACGACGGCCCGGCGCTCGGGGCCACGTTCCGGGGCCGCAACCAGCACAAAGTCGTCGGCGAATGGCAGGCCACGTGCACGGTGACGGCCTACGAACCCGAGTCGTGCTTCGAGTGGACGATCGGCGAGCCCGACTTCCCGGCCGCCCAGTGGCGCTTCGACCTCGCCGCCGACGGCGACGGCAGCCGCCTCACGTTCACGTCCCGCATCGGGCCGGCGCCGTCGGGCCTGACACCGGCGATCGAGCGGATGCCGGACCGAGAAGAGGACATCGTCGCCAAGCGCATGGGCGAGCACCACGCCAACATGCAACGCACCGTCGAGGGCTACCAGCAGCTCGCCGAGAACGCCGACTGATCGCGCCGCACCAGCAGACACGCACGAGGAGATCACCAACATGTCGAACGCACTGAAGGTCGAGGCCTCGCTGTACCCGGGCAAGGGGCTCGGGACCAGCTACATCGGCGAGCAGTCGGAGAAGCTCGAGGCGCTCGGATTCGACCGGGCGTTCACCGCCGAGACGAGCCGTGATCCGTTCTTCCCGCTCGTGCTCGCCGCTGACCGCACAGAGACGTTGGAGCTCGGCACCGGCATCGCCGTGGCGTTCGCCCGGAACCCGATGAACATCGCGGTGGCGGCCCAGGAGATCAACGTGATGTCGAACGGGCGGTTCCGCCTCGGTCTCGGCTCGCAGATCAAGCCGCACATCACCCGCCGGTTCTCGATGCCGTGGCACGGAGCTGCGAAGCAGATGCGTGAGTTCATCGGGGCCATCAACGCCATCTGGGACAACTGGTGGGACGGCACTCCCCTCGCGTTCCAGGGCGAGTTCTACGACTACTCGCTGATGACGCCCGAGTTCACGCCCGCCACCGACGGCCTGCGCCGTCCGCCGATCCTGTTGGCCGCGGTCGGTCCGCTGATGCTGAAGACCGCGGCGGAGGTCGCCAACGGTCTCATCGCCCACCCGTTCTGCACCGAGCGGTACCTCAAGGAAGTGATCGTCCCGAAGATCGAGCCGGCCCTCGAGGCACGTGGCAAGAGCCTCGACGACTTCGAGATCCAGTACCCGATCATGATCGCGACGGGTGCCGACGAGGAGTCGTTCGAGAAGTCGAAGGCCGGGTTGAAGCACCGCATCGGCT
>JAHDHM010000447.1 GCA_020631315.1 Acidimicrobiales bacterium | reverse complement strand
AGCTGCCCAGACGGCGACGAACGTGCTCGGTGGGCCGCTCGAGGAGTGCTCGCGGGACCCGCTGACCGGTTGGCATCGCGACGGCTGCTGTGCGACCGGTCCCGGTGACACCGGCGTCCACACCGTGTGTGCCGTGGTCGACGACGACTTCCTCGCGTTCTCGAAGTCCGTCGGCAACGATCTGTCGACGCCCCGCCCGGAGTTCGGGTTCCCCGGCCTCGTCGAGGGTGACGGATGGTGTGTGTGCGCTCCTCGTTGGCAAGAGGCCTTCGACGCCGGCCATGCGCCGAAGGTCCGGCTGAAGGCGACGCACATCGCCACGCTCGAGTGGTGCGACAGCGCCGCGCTGCGCTCGATGGCGATCGACCTCGACTGAGGCGGTACCGTCCAGGGTCGCGAGCGCGACCCAGGAGGCCCGAAGTGAGCCACGCACCGATCCTCGTCGACGACGATCCGGTCTACCCGACCATCACGCTGGCCAATCCCGCCCGGCGCAACGTGCTGGCCGCCGACACGATGCGTGCGCTGCGTGACGCGCTGCTCTCGATCGGCGAGACGGACGCACTCGGCGTCATCATCGCCGCCGAAGGTCCGGTCTTCTCCGCCGGCCATGACTTCACGGACATGCGAGGCGCCTCCTTCGCCGATGCGAAGGAGCTGTTCGATCTCTGCACCGAGATGATGACGACCACACAGGCACTCCCCCAGGTCACCATCGCCCGCGTCCATGCGTTGGCCACGGCAGCCGGTTGTCAGCTCGTCGCGAGCTGCGATCTCGCCGTCGCCGCGGAGTCCGCTGCGTTCCAGGCGCCAGGGGGCAAGGGCGGGCTCTTCTGTCACACGCCGATGGTCGCCATCGCCCGCGCCGTCGGTCGCAAGCGCGGTCTGGAGATGGCGCTGACGGGTGACCCGATCGATGCCCACACCGCCGCCGACTGGGGCTTGGTGAACCGGGTCGTGCCCGACGATCAGCTCGTGGACGCCACCGCGGAGCTCCTGCGGCGGGCGACTCGCGGCAGCGCCTACAGCAAGGCCCTCGGCAAGCAGACCTACTACGCGCAGGTCGACCTACCGCAGAACGAGGCCTACGCCCAGGCCAGCGCGGTCATGGCCGCCGGCGTCACCACCGCCGACGGCCAGGAGGGCATCAGCAGCTTCGTCGAGAAGCGCTCCCCGGAGTGGACCAACCGCTGAGCCAGTCCGAGCAGCCCGACTGAGGCGGCTCGGACTACTCGAGCGTCGCGTACTGGGTCGAGCGGTCCTCGGCCCTCGTGCCGGCGACCTCGTCCACGCACTCGTTCAGCGCGACCAGATACTCGTCGATGACGCCCGTGTTCGAGTTCGACACGGTCGAGTGGAGGTTGTCGGGCGGGCCTTGCCGGTCGTGATACCAGCCACGTGCCTGGAGCGCGTCGGCGAGCGCGAACACGTCGATCTCTCTGTCGGAGGACCCGTCGGCGGCGAACGCGACCAGGTGCAGATCGCCGTCGCCGAGCACACGTAGGCCGTCCACCGCGTTGATGCCGGCGCGCATCTGATCGGCGTTCTCGAGCGCCTGCCGGGTCAGCTCGACGTACCCGTCGATGCCGAGATGTGACATGACCGCCCAGGCGGTCGCCATCGGCAGACCAGAGCGCGTGCCCTGGAGGTTGGGTGAGGCGTAGAACCCGCCGAGCCACCCGTCGAACACGAAGGTCTGGTAGCGCCGGAGGTGCTTGTCGCGGTGCAGCACCACCGACGCGCCCTTCGGGGCGTAACCGAGCTTGTGGACGTCGGCAGAGATCGAGGTGACACCCGGGACCCGGAAGTCCCACTTCGGCACGTTGCGGCCGAGGCGCTCGGCGAAGGGCAGGACGAAGCCACCCATGCAGGCATCGACGTGGAAGTTGATGCCTGCCTCGTCGGCGACGGCGGCGAGGTCTTCGATCGGGTCGATCACACCCTGCGGGTACTGCGGTGCGGAACCGACCATCAGCACCGTGTTGTCGTTGATCAAGGACGCCATCGCATCGACGTCAGCGGTCCAGTCGTCCTTCACCGGAACGCTGTGGATCTCGATGCCGAACAGATGTGCGCCCTTGTGGAACGCCGCATGCCCGCTCTCGGCCACGATCATCTCCGGACGCTCGATGCCCCGCTCGTGGTGATGGCGCTCGCGAGCCGACAACACCGAGCACAGGATCGACTCGGTACCGCCCGACGTCATGAACCCCGACGCGTTCGGACCGTTGAGCAGGTTCGCCGTCCAGGTGACCACCTCGCGCTGGATCTCTCCGAGGCTCGGGAAGGCTGCGGTGTTGAGCGCGTTCTCGTGCAGGTACAGACGTGCTGCTTCCTCTGCGACCCGGTGGACCGAAGGGCCGCCGTCGTAGATCATCCCGAAGGCGCGGCCGTCCTCCCAACGGATGTCACCGGCCCGCTTGCCCACGAGCTCTGCGACGACATCGTCGACCGGGCGTCCTGACTGGTTCAGCTGGTTCGGGTTCGCGTCGTCTGCCATGTGACGGGTGTAGGCGTCGGCGCCCCGTGGCGCAAGTCGGTCGACACTCGACTGGGTGCCGATAGCTTGCAGCCGGTGATCCTGTACGTGGACATCGAGCACGCCAAGGGCTACGCCAGAGAGCGGGGCGACGTGCTGCGTGCTGCCCGCACCCGTATCACCTACAA
>JAHDHM010000033.1 GCA_020631315.1 Acidimicrobiales bacterium | reverse complement strand
CGACGGAGAAGGCCGAGCGCTACTGGAACCGGAACTACGACGTGATCCGCACGGTTTTCGACGAGGACTTCGCCATCGGCGAGGGCATCCAGGCCAACCTCGCCACCGGCGCCAACGACCACTTCACGTTCGGCACCTACGAGTGCGGACTGCACTTCGGGCAGGCCGCGATCGACGCGGCCCTGGCGGGCGACATCCGGGTCTGAGCAGCGGATGGCGTCGATCCGGCTCCTGATCCTCGACTTCGACGGTGTGTGCACGCCGTCGGCCGCCGAGCACGGGTGCGACGAAGTGGTGCGCGAGCTCGCCACTCGACCGGAGGCTGACGACGTCGTGGCCGACGCACAGCGGCGCGGCATCGTCGTCGCCGTGTTGAGCAACGAGCTCGATCCGGCCTGGATCGACGAGCTCGAGCTGCTCCAGACGGTGGATCACGTCGTGAACTGCGCGGACAACCGCGTCTTCAAACCCGATCGCCGCGCCTTCCAGCGGTGCACGCTCCTGACCGGAGCGAGGGCGGACGAGACGCTCGTCGTCGACGATCAACCGGACAACGTCGCCGTCGCACAGTCGCTCGGGATGATGGCGGTGCTGTTCGACCCGTCGGACGCGGCCACCTCGTGGGCGGCGGTCGCTGCGGCGATGGCCTCATGACGATCGATCACGCCCGGATCGCCGCAGAGTTGATCGCAGCAGCGGACCGGTTGTCGCCGGTCGGGCTTCTGACCGAGCGTCACCCCGAGCTGGTCTGGGAAGACGCTCGACGGATCGCCCGGGCGTCGGATCGCCTGCGGCTCGATCGGGGTGAGCGGCAGATCGGCTGGAAGCTCGGATGGACCTCGGCGGTCATGCGGGAGGCCCTCGGCGTCGACCGGCCGAACTGGGGAACGCTGTGGGCGACCCAGGAGCTCGGACCGATCGTTCCCAGGACAGCCTTCATCCACCCGAAGATCGAACCGGAACTCGTGTGGCGAGCTCCGGTCGGGCTGTCCGGAGACGACGTCACCGCCGAAGACGTGGCTGCCTGTGGTGGGACGTGGGCACTCGGATTGGAGGTCGTCGATCCACGGTTCCCGTCGTTCGAGTTCGACGCACTCGACAACACCGCCGACAACTCGTCGAGCGCGGGGATCCGCCTGGGGCCGTTCGTGTCCCTCGATGATGACCCGGCGTCCGTGACCGTGGCGTTCGCCATCGGATCGGAGCCGCCACGAGTCGGCGCGGCATCGGAAGCGATGGGGTCGCCACTCGAGGCCGTCGCCTGGCTGGTGCGATCGTTGGCCGACGAGGGTCTCGGCGTCCGCGCCGGCGACATCGTCTTCACCGGTGGGCTCGCCCGTCCGGTCGATGGTGCCGCCGGTGTGTCACTTCGCCTCAGCGGACCGGCGCCGCTCGGCGTCGTCGACCTCGCGTTCGGCTGAGCGCGACGTCAGATCTCGACGCCGACGCGCTCGGCGACCTCACCCCACGACGCGCCGGCGTGAGCGATGTCGAACCACATCGCCTGCATCCCGAATGCCTCGGCACCCTCGACGTTGCGGGGTTGATCGTCGACGAACAGGACGTTCTCCGGGGCGCAGCCGACGGTCGAGCACGCCCGCTCGAACGCTCGGGGGTCGGGCTTGAGGATGCCCGTGTCGGAGCAGTCGACGATGTGGTCGACGGTCTGGAGCAGTGGAATCCCGTGCTCCCAGTCTCGCCCGTGGAAGTCCCGCATGTCGTTCGTCAGAACCGAGACGCCGATGCCCGCCGACAGGGTCGCCGCGACCACAGCCGTTGCGCCGGGGCGGATGAGGCCGTCCGTCGGGGGATCGTAGAGCGCGGTCATGTAGGCGGACCGGGTGAGCGGTCGTCCGCTGGCTCGCCCGATCTCCTCGGCGCGGAGCGTCCAATACTCCCGCTCGGTGATGCCGTCGCCGGCGATCATCCGCCGCCAGAGCTCATCGGTCGAGGGGTCGACCGGGCCCATCCAGGTCAGCGAGCCCGACGGTAGGCGGAACAGGCGTTCTGTCTCGCGATGGAGCTCGACCGGGTTCAACAGGCACACGCCTCCGAAGTCGAGAAGGAGCACGTCGATCGAGGGGCCCATGATCGACAACGTAGGGCCGTCGCCGCGACTCGCCTGATCATCATCCCGCGGAGCGGGACGCTGTTGGCTGCTCTGTCCACCCCATCTGTCGGGAGGTGACGCGTGCGAGTGACATCACGACCCGAGCGAACTCCGTCCGGTGGGGGTCGATCCGGTCTTTGGGTCCGGCGAGGCTGAGGGCTGCGACGGCACGACCGCCGACGTCGCGGATCGGTGCGGCGACCGAGACCACGCCGGGTTCGGACTCCTCCCGGTTCTCGGCGTAGCCGCGGCGCCGGATGCTGCGGAGCTCGTCCCGGAGCGCCGGAACCGAGCCGATCGTGTGAGGTGTCGGTGTGTCGAGGGTCCAGCCGTTCAGGAGATGCTCGCGGCGCCCGGTGGGGAGGTGGGCGAGGATCGCCTTGCCCGAACTGGTGCGGTGGGCCCCCGCCCGACGGCCGAGTTCGGTGAAGACCCGAAGCGTGCTGGGGCTGTCGAGGCGCTCGACGTAGACGACCTCTCGGCCGTCGAGCACGCCGACCTGCACCGTCTCACCCGTGCGCGCTCGGAGCTCGGTCATCGAGACGAGAACCGCCTCGTGGAGCGACCGCTGCTTCGGCATCGCCGCAGCCATGTCGAACACCGACAGCCCGAGCCGGTATCTCCCCGTCGTCGGATCCTGATCGAGGACGCCCTCGTCGCGCAACGTGCTCAGGATTCGATGGGTCGACGAGGTCGAGAGGTCGAGGTGTGCAGCGAGTTCGGAGACACCCCAGGTCGGGCTCGCAGCAGAGAAGGCCTTCACGGCGCGTGCGGCGTTCGCCACGGACGACAGTCGATTGCGGGGCACCGTCCCATCCTATCCGCGTCCCGCTCCGCGGGATGTCGCTTTCGTGCATGTGACGGCTGCCATACGTTCCCGGCTGATGGGCATCCTCCGATTGAGCCATGTGGACATCACGGCGACCGATCTCGAGCTGGCGGCCGCGTACTACACGGAGGTCATGGGGCTCGAGATCACCGAGCGCACCGAGGACCGGTTGTTCCTGAAGTGCTGGGACGAGCGCGACCACCATTGCCTCGCCATTCGTCACGACACGAGGGTCGGCCTGGATCGCTTCTCGTTCAAGGTCGAGCACGCCGACGACCTCGAGGAGTTCGAGGGCCGGATCGAGGCCGCTGGGCACCCGGTGGAGCGGGTCGCCGACGGCGAGGAGGTCGGCCAGGGTGAGTCGATCCGCTTCGAGCTGCCGTCCGGGCAGCAGATGGAACTCGTCGCCGATGTGCACAAGGTCGGCGGTCGGCTACCACTCCGAAACCCTCCGCCCGTCCCCATGGGACTCAACGGCATCGCTCCGCCACGAATCGACCATCTCCTCGTCCATGCCGAGGAAGTGCCCGTGGTCGCCGCCTTCTTCCAGGACGTTCTCGACTTCCGCCTGACCGAGCAGCTCCTCAACGGGCAGGGGCACCAGACGATCGCGTTCCTCGAGCGTTCGGCGAAGCCGCATGACATCGCCTTCGTGCAGGGGCCCAACGGTGCGCTGCACCACTTCTCCTTCTGGTTGGACGACTGGGATCACGTTCGGCGTGCGGCGGACATCCTGGCGTACAACGGTGTGACGATCGACGTCGGACCGACACGTCACGGGCTGACACGCGGCAACACGATCTACTTCTTCGATCCGATGGGCACGCGGAACGAGGTCTTCACCGGCGGCTATCGCCCCGACCCCGACTTCCCGACGATCACGTGGACCAACGACCAGGAGGGCCGGGCCGTCTTCTATTACGAGGGTGTTCTGAACCACCGATTCGCGACGGTGCACACATGAGCTCGCCGGGAATCCTCCGCCTGTCGCACGCCGAGGTCCGGGTGCCGGACCTCCAACTCGCGACCGCCTACTACGCCGAGGTCGTCGGCCTCGTCGTGACACGAACCGAGGCCGAGCGGACCTTCCTGAAGGGTTGGGACGAGCAACAGCACCATTCGCTCGTCCTGGTCGAGGCGCCGACCTACGGGCTCGATTCGCTCGCGTTCAAGGTGATGGAGCTCGCCGAGCTCGACCGCCTGGCCGAGGCCGTCGAGGCGACGGGCATCACCACCGAGCGATTCGCACCGGGTGCGCTGAACCCCGCCTCGGGCACCATCGTCCGTTTCACCGCGCCCAGCGGCCACGTGATCGATCTCGAGCACGGCCAGCTCCAGGTCGGGAACGGTCTGGCGCTGATCAACCCGCCGCCAGCGCCCGATGGTCTCAAGGGCATGCATCCGCCCCGCCTCGACCACATCTTCCTGCTGTGTGAGGACGTCGACGGAATCACCACGTTCTTCAGCGACGTGCTGGAGTTCCGCCTCACCGAGCAGATCGTCGCCGACGACGGCCATCAGCTCACGACGTTCCTCGAGCGGACCCACACCCCGCACGACATCGCCTTCCTCACCGGGCCCGACGGCGGCTTCCACCACCTCGCCTACTGGGTCGACGAGTGGAACGACCTCCGCCACGCCGCCGACGTGTGTGCGTACCACGGCATCGAGATCGACGCCGGTCCGACACGCCACGGCGCCACCCGGGGCTGCGGGCTCTACTTCTTCGACCCCGCCGGCAACCGGAACGAGGTCTACACGGGCGGTTACTGGTTCGACCCCGACGACGAGCCGACCATCTGGACCGAGGCCGAGATGGGCCGGGCCATCTTCACCTACAAGGGGCAGGTCGACCCCGGATTCATGTCGGTGCACTCATGAGCGACGAGACGGCCAACGGCGCGACCCCCTCCACCGACCGGCACGGGGCACCGGCCTACCTCGCCCGCTACCTCGAGCGGACACGCGACGACGCCGACGCCGGCGACCGGGATGAAACCGGTGAGCCGCTCTACCTGCGGCAGTTCCGGGCACGAGATGACGAGGCCGCGCCTGCGCAACCGCTGTGGCAACGAGGCTCGTTGGCCCAGCAGCAGGCGCTGACCGAGGACAACCGCAACAAGGAGATCTCGGCACCGCCGCAGTCGGCACGGGCGCTGAGGAACGACGTCTATCTGATCCGCCACGGCGAGACCCAGGGGTACTCGACCGACTCCGGTCTCACGCCGCAGGGGGTCTGGCAGGCACACAGCGTCGGCCAGACGTTGGCACGACGGATGAAGTCCGGTGAGACGATCGTGTTCCGCCACGCCGCGACGGCTCGAGCCACCGAGACCGCCCAGCACATCCACCGGGGTCTCGTGGACGGGCTCGCCCAGTACGAGAAGGAGATCTCGATCGAGCCGCCGGCCGTCGCGAACGAGTTCCGCAACTTCGGGTTCGTGGCCCCCGACGGGCTCAAGGACGTGACCGCCGCCTTCCGCGAGTACAGCTCGCTACTCGAGGGGTTCGAGCGATCGGCGGCACGAGATCGTCCGCAATGGGTCGTCGAGATGGACCGCTTCTGGCGCACCCAGCAGGGCGGCGGCGATCCGATCCAGCACTGGCTGACGATTCCGCTTCTCCACTTCGAACCCCCGGCCATGTGCGTGCGCCGTTTCTGGGCCGGCATCAACCGGTTGTCGGCCGAGTTCCCCGGCGCACGTCTGGCGATCGCAACACACTCGGGTTGCATCAGGGCGTTCGCGGTGAGTGCCCTCGGATACGACCCCGGCGAGCCCTACAACACCGAGCATGTGCGCGTGAAGCTCCTCGCAGACGACGAGCACACCGTGAACGGTCGCGACGCCACCGTCGCCTACCGCAACCGCGTCCAAGAGGTCAAGGTGCCTCAGATCGACCACCTCCCCACCTGGAAGGTCGACGACGACTGGACCGGCTTCCCGGGCCCGGAGGTGGACGCGTGAACGAGTGGTTTCGGTTCCAGAGCCCGAGAGGAGATCGCCGGCCATGTGTGAGTCGTGTCCGATCGTGGACTGGGAGCATGAGCTCCCGACCGTCCGTTCGTTCATCGCGAGAAGGGTTGATGCCGAGATGACCGATCACATCGTCTGGTTCGATCGCTACGGGCCGGAGCACAAGCCGTTCGTCGGTGGCAAGAACGCCAGCCTCGGCGAGATGATGATGGCCGAGTTGCCGGTGCCCCCGGGATTCGCCGTCACCACGGTCGCCTACGACCAGATCTGGTCCGACGAGACCCTCGTGGCCGACGTGAACGAGCTGTTGCGGAGCATCGACCACGACGACCACGCGGCCAACCGTCAGATCTCGGAGCGCATCCGCGGCCTCATCGAAGCGGTCGCCATTCCCGAGTCCGTCGTCGCCGACATCCGTGAGGCCTACCGGGCCCTGTCAGAGCACTGCGGCGTCGACGACGTCCCGGTGGCGGTTCGCTCGTCGGCCACCGCCGAGGACCTACCCGACGCCTCCTTCGCCGGGCAGCAGGACACGTTCCTCTGGGTGGTCGGAGCGGACGCCGTCGTCGAGAACGTCCGGCGCTGCTGGTCGTCGATCTTCACCGATCGAGCGATCGCGTACCGGCACTCCATGGGCTACCTGCACCAGGCGATCGCCATGTCGGTCGGCGTGCAGAAGATGGTCGACCCGATCGCCTCGGGGGTGGCGTTCACCCTCAACCCGACGAACGGGGACCGATCGCAAGTGGCGATCGACGCCTCCTGGGGTCTCGGCGAGGCGGTCGTGTCCGGCGAGGTCACACCCGACAACTTCCTCGTCGACAAGGTGCTCCGTGAGGTGATCCACCGCGACATCTCCGACAAGCACGTCGAGTACTGCCTCACCGATGCCGGTGCCGTCGAGAAGCTCGAGATCACCGGCGACCGCCGCACGAGCCCTGCCGTCACCGACGACGACCTGACCGCCATCGCGATCCTCGCCCGTCGTGCCGAACAGCACTACGGCTGCCCGCAGGACGTCGAGTGGGCGCTCGACAAGCACCTGCCCGCCGGTGACAACGTGGTGATGCTGCAGAGCCGACCCGAGACGGTCTGGTCGCAGAAGCCGCGGAAGTCCGTCACGAGCGGCGGGTACGACGCGATGTCGTCGATCGTCTCGACGCTGGTGTCGCCACTCCACAACAAGACCGACAGCTGACCAGATATTCGAATCCACAGGGGGACCCGACATGACCAGCTTTCCGAGCCCATTCGAGATCGAAGGACCTGAAGGGGTCGACGGGTGGGAAGAGTTGTATTCCTACTCGTCCCCGTTCAGCGACCACCGGAAGGAGTACGAGGACGACCGCTTCTGGTTCTGGGACTCGATGCATTGGGGGCGCGCATTGACGCCCTGGGATGCAACCTTCTTCGAGGCTGCGATCGCAACGCTCAGCCAGATGAACAGCCGGCACTATCGGATCCCACCGGCCGATGGCGTCGACTTCCGGATTCTGTACGGCTACGCATTCCTGTCGCCCGTCGGCGTCGATCCCTCGAAGATCGAGGCCCGCGTTCCGCAGTTCATGGAGCGCGCCGGGCACTACTTCGGGAACTGGGACAGCCTCTATGAGAACTGGCTCGGCAAGGTGAAGTCGACCATCGACGAGATCCAGAACGTCGACTTCACGCCGCTACCGGAGATGGAGGACCTGGACGTCATCACCGGGGGTGTCGGGCAAGGCTCGGGGACCAAGCTGATCAGCGAGTACAACCGCTTCAAGGACCTCATCCTCCAGGCATGGAGCTACCACTTCGAGTTCCTGAATCTGGGGTACGCCGCATACCTGGACTTCTTCGGCTTCTGCAAGGAGGCCTTCCCATCGATCCCGGATCTCGGCATCGCGAAGATGGTCGCCGGTGTCGAGGTCGACCTGTTCCGTCCGAACGAGGAACTGAAGGGATTGGCGCAGAAGGCCATCGACCTCGGGATCGCCCGCGCGTTCGACGACCCGACGAACGTGGTGCTCGAGGGTGATGCCGGGGCGCAGTGGCAGGCCGCATGGGAGGAGGCCAAGGATCCGTGGTTCAACTTCACCTCCGGGAACGGCTTCTACCACTTCGACCAGATCTGGGTGGAGCAGACCGAGGTTCCGTACGGCTTCATCAAGGACTACATCGCACGGATCGAGGCGGGTGAGGACATCAGCCGCCCGATCGATGCCATTCGGGCCGAGCGCGACCGGGTGGTCGCCGAGTACCGGGATCTTCTCGGCTCGGACGAGGACCGTGAAGCCTTCGACGGGAAGTTGGGGCTTGCCCGCGTCGTGTTCCCCTACGTCGAGAACCACAACTTCTACATCGAGCACTGGACGATGTCGGTCGTGTGGCGGAAGGTCCGCGAGCTCGGTGCCACCCTCGAGAAGGACGGCCTCCTTTCCGACGCGAGCGATCTCCTCTTCATCCGTCGTGACGAGGTGAACGAGGTGCTGTGGGACTACTACGCGAACTGGGCGGTGAACAGCCCGACGGCGTCGGCGTCGCACTGGGCGCCGATCGTCGCACGGCGTCGCGAGATCCACGCGAAGCTCGACGCCTGGCAGGCGCCGAAGGCGCTCGGTGCACCGCCCGAGGTGATCACCGAACCGTTCACCATCATGCTCTGGGGCATCACGTCGGAGTCGGTGAACAACTGGCTGGGTTCGGACGAAGGGGCCGAGAACGAGCTGACCGGCATGGCGGCGTCGCCGGGCGCGGTCGAGGGCATCGCCCGCATCGTGTACAGCCCCGACCAGGTCAACGAGCTCCAGGAGGGCGAGATCCTCGTCGCTCCGATCACGGCGCCGAGGTGGGCGCCGGTCTTCCCGAAGATCCAGGCCTGTGTCACCGACATCGGCGGGATGATGAGCCACGCCGCGATCGTGTGCCGCGAGTACGGCGTGCCCGCCGTCACCGGCACCGGCTTCGGCACCGACAAGATCAGCACCGGCGATCGCATCCGTGTGGATGGCTCGTCGGGCAAGGTCACGATTCTCTGACGACGACCCGTTTCTCGAACAGGAGGCGAATCTCATGATGACGCAGGAAGAAAACGACGCGCTCACGCAGGTGGGCCCCGGAACGCCGATGGGTGCGGTGCTCCGTCACTACTGGTACCCGGTGGCGATGGCCCGCGAGCTCGACGAGTTCCCGGTCAAGCAGATTCGCCTCCTGGGCGAGAACTGGGCGGTGTTCAAGACCGAGAACGGTGACTACGGCATCGTCGACGAGCGGTGCCCACACCGCGGCGCGTCGCTGGTCTACGGCATCGTGGACGAGGACGGGCTGCGCTGCGGGTACCACGGCTGGAAGTTCGACACCGAGGGAACCTGCGTCGACATCCTCGCCGAGCCCGATTCCTCACCGAAGTTCCGCGAGAGCTGCTCGGTGCGATCGGGCGAGGCACAGGAGCTCGGCGGCATGGTCTGGGCCTGGGTCGGTGAGGGCGACGCTCCCGAACTCCCGAGGTACGAGGCCTACGTCATGGACGGCGTGCGCGACATCGGCCATTCGATGCTCCCCTGCAACTGGCTGCAGATCATGGAGAACGCCGTCGACCCGTATCACGTCGAGGCACTGCACGGGAACTACTTCGAGTTCATCGCGAAGTGGCAGGACATCCCGATGCCGAGCGCGTTCGGTGGGAACAAGCACGAGAAGGTCGCGTTCGACAACTTCGAGCACGGCATCATCAAGCGGCGCCTGCTGGTCGGGCAGTCCGAAGAGGACGACGACTGGAAGATCGGTCACCCACTCGTGTTCCCCTACAAGATGTGGGTCGGGGGCAACGGCGTGTTCCAGATGCAGATCCGTGTGCCCGTCGACGACACGCACACGCACATGATCTTCTACACCGTGCACGCCCCCGAAGGCGGTGAGCTCCCCGAGGATCCCCCGTGCGTCGATTACGAGTACGAGTGGATCCGCGACGACGGCACCTACATCGTCGACTACATCGAGGGCCAGGACATCATGGCCTGGGTGACCCAGGGCGAGATCGCCGACCGCACGGCGGAGAAGATCACCAAGAGCGACGTCGGCGTCATCGCCTGTCGTCGCATGTTCAAGGACCAGATCGATGCCGTCAACGAAGGGCGCGACCCGATCGCGGTCGTCCGGGAACCACACGACGTCATCAAACTGCCGTTGGAGCGATCGAAGTTCGGCCGCGGTGCCGAGTTCGCCACGCAGTGGATCGACAACGGCTCGATGAAGTACAGCCCCCAGGCGGAGATGATGAAGCAGCTGCACCTGGACGCCCAGGCGACACGAGAGGCGCTGGCGACTCCGTGACCTCGATCGACCACGGCCGCTGGGCCGACTACCTGCTCGCCGGCGTCGATCGCCGGACCGCCGTGCAGGCCATCACCAAACAGGTCGACGAGCTGTCGATCGATGATGCCTACGCCGTGCAGGCTGCGCTGCTCGAGCGGATGCTCGGACGAGGCGACACCCTCGCCGGTGCCAAGCTCGGGCTGACCTCGGCGGCCAAGCAGGAGCAGATGGGGGTCGACGAACCCGTCTACGGCTGGGTGCCGGCCTCATCGGTGCTCGCCGACGGCGTCGCACCGCTCGGCGAGTTGATCCACCCGAGGTGCGAACCGGAGATCGTGTTCGTCCTCGGCGAGGATCTGGCCGGTCCGGGTGTCGAGGCCAACGACGTCCTCGACGCCACGGCGTCGGTGGTGGGCGGTATCGAGGTGATCGACTCCCGCTACGAGGCGTTCTCGTTCACCCTGCCCGACGTCATCGCCGACAACACCTCGGCCGCCCGCGTCGTCATCGGCGATGAGGGCATCGGTCCTCGCGACGCCGATCTCACGACGCTCGGCTGCGTGTTCGAGGTCGACGGTGCGATCACCGGCACGGCCACCGGAGCGGCACTGCTCGGCGATCCGGCCGCGTGTGTCGCCATGCTCGCGAACCATCTCGGTCGTCACGGCCAGAAGCTCGAGGCCGGCTGGCTCGTGATGGCCGGTGCCGCCACCGACGCCAGGCCGCTCGGCGCCGGCACGGTCGCCACCGCCCGCTACAGCCATCTCGGCTCGGTGACCGTGACCGGGGCCGGCTGATGCCGCTCGTCAACGTGCACATGGCCGAGGGTCGCAGCCCCGAGGCCAAGCGTGCGCTGATGGCTGCGATCACCGACGCGATGCACGAACACATCGGCGCACCACGCGAGTCGGTACGGGTGTGGATCGACGAGTTCCCCAACACCGACTTCATGGCCGGCGGCGAACTGCTCAAGGACAAACAGGAACGGCTCGCCCGCGAGGCGGCACGGGAGGCTCCCGATGGTCAGTGATGAACTGCTGGATCAGGCGGCGACGCGACTGCGTGACGCCGCCGCTTCGGGCACCCCGTGCGACCCGGTACGTGACCTCCTGGGGACCGCCACCGACATCGACGTCGGCTACGCGGTTCAGGAACGGAACACCCGGCTCGCGATGGATGCCGGACGGCGGGTCGCCGGTCGCAAGATCGGGATCACGTCGGTTGCCGTGATGGAGCAGATCGGTGTCGACCAGCCGGACTTCGGCACGTTGTTCGTCGACATGGAGTACGGCGATGGCGTCCCGATCGAGGCCGGACGCCTGCTCCAACCCCGAGCCGAGGGGGAGGTCGCCCTCGTCCTCGACCACGACCTCGATCTGGGCGAGCACAGCTTCAACGACATCATCCGCGCCACCGCGTACGCGCTGCCGTCGATCGAGATCGTGGACAGCCGAGTCGCCGGATGGGACATCCGCCTGGTCGACACGGTCGCCGACAACGCCAGTTGCGGTCTGTACGTGCTCGGCGGTCGGCCCGTGCCACTGCGGGATGTGGACCTCCGGACCATTCCGATGCGGATGGACCTCGACGGTGAGACCGTCTCCACCGGCGACGGGGCAGCCTGCCTCGGGCATCCCCTCCATGCCGCCCGCTGGCTCGCCGACACGATGAGCCGTCGGGGCACACCGTTGCGCGCCGGAGACGTCGTGATGACCGGCGCGCTCGGGCCGATGCGGCCGATCGCGGCCGGCCAGACCGTTGTGTGTGATTTCGGGCCGCTCGGCACCGTCACGACCTCACTCGAAGGGTGAAGCACGAAGCATGAAGACCGCGATCATCGGTTCCGGCAACATCGGCACCGACCTCTTGATGAAGGCGACCCGGGCGGCAGGCCCGGTCGAGGTCACCGCCATGTGCGGCATCGACCCCGACTCCGACGGACTCGCACGAGCCCGAGACCACGGCGTCGCGACGACCTCGGACGGCATCGACGGCCTCGTGGCCATGCCGGAGTTCGCCGAGATCGATCTCGTGTTCGATGCGACGTCGGCGGGAGCGCACATCCGCCATGACGAGGTCCTCCGTGCCCACGGCAAGCGGGTCCTCGACCTCACGCCGGCAGCCGTCGGCCCATATGTGATCCCGCCGGTCAATCTCGACGAGCATCTGGACGCCGGGAACGTGAACATGGTGACCTGCGGTGGTCAGGCCACGGTGCCGATGGTCGCCGCGGTGAACCAGGTCGCGCCGGTTGACTACGCCGAGATCGTCAGTTCGGTCTCGTCCCGCAGCGCCGGCCCGGGGACCCGGGCGAACATCGACGAGTTCACCGAGACGACGGCCAAAGCACTCGAGGTGGTCGGGGGCGCCGGCCTCGGCAAGGCCATCATCATCCTCAACCCGGCCGAGCCGCCACTGATCATGCGCAACACGGTCTTCTGCCTGACCCAGTCGGGCGAACCCGAGGCGTTCAAGGCGTCGATCGCCGCGATGGTCGAACGCGTGGCCGAGTACGTCCCCGGCTACCGCCTCAAGCAGGAGGTCCAGGTGGACCGGATCACCGAGGCCGACCCGGTCCGGATCCCTGAACTCGACCGCAAGTTCACCGGCTGGAAGATCTCGGTCTTCCTCGAGGTCGAGGGCGCCGGTCAGTACCTGCCGACCTATGCGGGGAATCTCGACATCATGACGAGTGCCGCGCTCCGCACGGCCGAGCAGATCGCCGGGAGGGTGACCGCATGACCGAGCTCTACATCCAGGACGTCACACTTCGCGACGGGATGCATGCGATCCGCCACCGCTACGGCATCGACCACGTCCGCGACATCACCCGTGCGCTCGACGCCGCCGGTGTCGACGCGATCGAAGTGACCCATGGTGACGGACTCGGCGGGTCGTCCTTCAACTACGGGTTCGGGGCCCACACCGACTGGGAGTGGATCGAAGAGTCGGCGTCCGTGATCGAGCGGGCGGCATTGACCGTGCTCCTCGTGCCCGGCATCGGCACCATCGACGATCTCGTCCGCGCGCATTCGCTCGGAGCGACATCGGTTCGTGTCGCGACGCACTGCACCGAGGCCGACGTCGCGGCCCAGCACATCGCGAAAGCCCGCGACCTCGGCATGGACGTGTCCGGCTTCTTGATGATGTCGCACATGAACGAGCCCGAGCCATTGGCGCAGCAGGCACTCCTGATGGAGAGCTACGGCGCACACTGCGTCTACATCACGGATTCCGGGGGCCGACTCACGATGGGTGATGTGCGAGACCGCATGCGTGCCTATCGCGACGTGCTGCAGCCCGAAACTCAGATCGGGATCCACGCACACCACAACCTCACCTTCGGGGTCGCCAACTCGGTCGTCGCGGTCGAGGAGGGCTGCTACCGCGTCGATGCCTCGCTGGCCGGCATGGGTGCCGGGGCGGGGAACTGCCCGATCGAGGCCTTCGTCGCTGTCGCCAACCTCGAGGGGTGGTCACACGGATCCGATGTGGGTGCCCTGATGGACGCCGCCGAGGATCTCGTCCGCCCGCTCCAGGACCGACCGGTGCGGGTCGATCGGGAAACGCTCACCCTCGGGTACGCCGGGGTGTATTCGAGCTTCCTGCGTCATGCGGAGTCAGCTGCCGAGCAGTACGGCCTCGAGACACGCGACATCCTCATGGAGCTCGGCGAGCGCCGCATGGTCGGTGGCCAGGAAGACATGATCGTCGACGTCGCGCTCGATCTCGCCAAGGAGGCGTGATGATTCACCACTGGATCGACGGGGCCGCCCAGGAGTCCGGGAACGGCGCGAGGTTCGACACCGTCGACCCCTGGACGCAGCAGACGTGGTCGGAGGTGGCCGAAGCCGGCGCTGAAGACGTGGATGCGGCGGTCGGGGCCGCTCGGCGTGCCTTCGACGACGGGCGTTGGAGCGCCCTCGGTTTCGACGAACGGGGCCGGCTGCTCCATCGTCTCGCCGACCTCGTGGACGATCACCTCGACGAGTTGGCCGCGGCGGACACGACCGACATGGGCAAGCCGCTCACGGCGATGAAGACCAAGGACGTGCCACGTACGGCACAGAACTTCCGGTTCTTCGCCGATCACGCTCGCTTGACGCCAGCCGAGGCCTACCCGATGGACAGCGGTCATCACGCCTACAGCGCCTACGACGCCGCCGGTGTCGTCGCTGCGATCGCTCCGTGGAACTTCCCGCTCATGCTCGAGTCGTGGAAGATCGCGCCCGCGCTCGCATGGGGCAACACCGTGGTCCTGAAGCCGGCAGAGGGTTCGCCTGCGTCGGCAGCCTTGCTGGCGGAGCTCGCGACCGAAGCGGGGTTCCCGGATGGCGTACTGAACGTGGTGCACGGATTCGGGGCCGGCGCAGCTGGGGAGTATCTGACCCATCATCCCGACGTCGATCGGATCACGTTCACCGGCGAGTCCCGCACCGGTGCGGCCATCGCTGCTGCCGCGGCTGCGAACCTCGTCCCCGTCAGCCTCGAGCTGGGCGGAAAGGGTGCCAACATCGTCTTCGACGATGCCGACATGGACGAGGCCGTCGCCTGGTCGAACAAGGCCGTGTTCACCAACGCCGGCCAGGTCTGCCTCGCCGGGACCCGGGTCTTCGTGCAACGGGGCGTCTACGACGAATTCGTCGAGCGGTTCGTCGCCTCGGCGGAGGGGTTGTGCGTCGGGTCACCGCTCGATGCGTCGACTGACATCGGACCCCTTGCGAGCGAGACCCACTTCCGTAAGGTCGCGAGCTTCTTCGACGACCTCGATCCCGCTGCCCAGGTGTTGTGTGGCGGGCCAGCGACGGATGGGAGCTGGGTCGTGACCCCGACGGTCATCACAGGCGCTCCGGCCGATGCCCGGATCTGCCGTGAGGAGGTGTTCGGGCCCGTAGCGACGGTTCTCCCGTTCGACTCCGAGGAGCAGGCCGTGTCGATGGCGAACGCCTCCAGATACGGGCTCAATGCGATGCTCTTCACCGAGAACACCCGCCGAGCCCATCGTGTCAGCGCGGCGTTGCGGGCCGGCACGGTCTGGGTGAACTGCTTCTTCGTGCGGGACCTCCGAGCACCGTTCGGCGGGGTCGGTTGGTCCGGTGTGGGTCGGGAGGGCGGGAACTTCAGCCGGGAGTTCTTCACCGAGCCGAAAGCGGTGGTGATGCACCCGTGATCGACGGAGGGCGTTGAGATGGCGAGAATGGAACCGCTTCCGATCGAGGAGTGCGACGATCCGGAACTCGCCGAGATGTTCGACCACTTCGTCGGCACGCTCGGCTTCGTTCCGAACAGTCTCCTGACGATGCAGAGGGTCCCGGCGATCGCGAAGGCCACGATTCAGTTCAATCGGGCGGTCTTCGGTCCCGACAGCCTCTTGGACCTCGGATTCAAGCGGCTGATCGCGAACGCCGCGAGTTTCGCCTCCGGGTGCCAGTACTGCAGAGCGCACACGGCTGTCAGCGCCTCACGACTCGGCATCGATGTCGACAAGGTCGCGGCGCTACCCGAGTACCGCACCGATCCCAGATTCACCGAGTCGGAGCGGGTGGCGATCGAGTTCGCGATGGCGTCGGCGTCGGTACCGAACGGCGTGACCGATGAGCTCTATGCGCAGCTCTCCGGCCACTGGACCGAGGACGAGATCGTCGAGATCCTCGGTGTGGTGTGCATGTTCGGGGTGTTCAACCGCTGGAACGACTCGATGGCCACGATGCTCGAGGTCGAGCCGCTGGCGCTCGCCGAGACCCACCTGGGGCCTGCGGGCTGGGACGTGGGGAAGCACGGCTGAGGTTCCCGCCCGCCGATCCACTCAGAGCTGCACGCCCCCGTAGCGAATCCCGGTGAGGTGGGCCATCTCGCGGTCGAAGGTCGTGAGATCGTCGACGCGGAAGCTCTGCAGGTCGTCGTGCCCGCACGCCCGGGCCAGGACCCCCATCAGCTCGACGGTCGCCGTGAGGAACCGCTCGAGGCGCTGTGCGGCGTCGTCGATCACGAGGCGGGACCGCAGGTCCTTGCGCTGGGTGGCGATGCCGACCGGGCAGTTGTTCGTGTTGCACGCCCGCATGCCGAGACAGCCGATGGCCTGGAGGGCCGAATTCGACACGGCGATGGCGTCGGCGCCGAGGGCGAGTGCCTTGGCGAAGTCGGTGTGGGTGCGGAGCCCACCCGTGATGACGAGGGTGACGTCGCCACGGCCGGCGGCGTCGAGGTGCCGACGAGCCCGAGCGAGCGCGGGGATCGTCGGCACCGAGATGTGGTCACGGAACAGCGTCGGCGCAGCCCCCGTCCCGCCGCCACGTCCGTCGAGGATGACGTAGTCGACCCCGATCTCGAGGGCCGCGTCGAGGTCGGCCTCGATGTGTTGGGCGGAGAGCTTCGCCCCGATCGGGATCCCGCCCGACGCCTCACGGACCTCGTCGGCGAGCGCACGGAAGTCGGCCGGGCCGGTGAGGTCGGGGAAGGTCGCCGGGGACACGGCGGCCTCACCCTCGGGGAGTTCACGCACCTCGGCGATCTTTCCGATCACCTTGTGGCCGGGGAGATGGCCGCCGGTGCCGGTCTTCGCTCCCTGACCGAACTTGAAGT
>JAHDHM010000032.1 GCA_020631315.1 Acidimicrobiales bacterium | reverse complement strand
CGCCCCGGCAGCTGCACCTGCGCCGTCCCCGGCCGGCCATGCACCGGCGCCCGCAGCGCCCGCGGCCGGCGGCCCGCCTCCTCCGCCGGCCCGTCCTGGTCGCGCCGGCAGTCGTGTGTCCGCGGCTCGTGCCGCGCTCGCCGAAGCCCTCGACGGCACGCCGTCTGCTCCCGCCGCGGATGCTGCACCGGCGCCTGCGGAGCCGGCAACCGCACCTGTGCCCGCCGCCCCAGCGCCCGACGCGGCTGCGCCAGCCGCTCCAGCGCCCGAGGCCGCTGCTCCGGCCCCTGCCGCCCCACCCTCAGCACCCGTGGAACCCGCCGGTGCCCCTCCGGCTGCTGCCGCGCCGGTGGCAACTCCGGCGCCGACTCCCGAGCCGCAACCTGCGCCGGTCGTCGCGGAGGCACCCGCGGCTCCCGCAGCGGCCGGGCCGTCCAGCGCTCCGTCGATCTCCCAGCTCCAGGCCGAATGGTCCGACGTGCTCGCCGGAGCTCCCGGCCTTGCTCGGGCCCTGCTCGGGAGTTGTGAGATCGACTCGCCGACACCCGGCATCGTGCGGTGCCACCTGCCGAACGCCATCACCCGCGACAAGTGCAAGGACCACGCACCGACCGTCGAACAGCTGCTCGCGGACCGCTACGGCGTACCAATGACGCTCGAGTTGTTGGCCGACGGCGATCAGGGCGGCGGCCCGTCGCCGGCCCCGTCACCGGCCGCCTCGCCGAGTTCGGCAGCGCCCGTCGTCGACGAGGTGATCGACCCGTCCGAACTGACCGACGCCCCGGTCGCCGGTACGTCGGGCATCGACCGGCTGACCGCCGCATTCCCTGGTGCCCGTGTCGTCGAGGACGACACCGGCGCCTACTGATCCACTCTCGCCCCAGGAGCACACCACGATGAGCGACTCGTTCGACATGAACAGCCTGCTGCAGCAGGCCCAGCAGATGCAGGCGCAGCTGATGGCGGCCCAGGAGCAGGCTGCGGTGACCGAGGTCGTCGGCGAGGCCGGCGCCGGTCGCGTGAAGATCACCATGACCGCCGGCGGCGACGTCGTGGGTGTGTCCATCGCTCCCGAGGTGGTCGACCCCGACGACGTCGAGATGCTCCAGGATCTCGTGCACGGCGCGCTCGCCGACGCCCTCGCCAAGGGTGCCGAGGCCCAGCAGGCGGCGATGGGGCCGCTCGGTGATCTCGGTGGCGGTGGCCTCGGCGGCCTCCTCGGAGGCTGATCGGTGTACGAAGGTCCCGTCCAGGATCTGATCGACGAGCTCGGCAAGATGCCGGGTGTCGGCCCGAAGTCGGCACAGCGAATCGCCTTCCACCTGTTGAAGATCCCGCAGCAGGACGCGCTGCGACTGGCCGACGCGATCAGCCGCGCCAAGGAACGCGTCCGCTTCTGTCAGCGCTGCTTCAACTTCAGCGAGTACGACCTGTGCTCGATCTGCAGCGATGCCTCCCGGCAGGACGGTCTGTTGTGTGTGGTCGAGGAGTCTCGCGACGTCGTCGCGCTGGAGAGGACGCAGGAGTTCCGGGGCCGCTATCACGTGCTCCAGGGCTGCTTGAACCCGATCGAGGGCATCGGTCCCGAACAGCTCCGGGTCGGCGAGCTGTTGGCGCGGCTGACCCCCGAGAACGTCACCGAGGTCATCCTCTCGACGAACCCGAACATCGAGGGTGAGGCCACGGCCATGTACCTGGCTCGGTTGCTCAACCCTCTGGGCATCACGGTCACGCGTCTCGCCTCGGGTCTGCCCGTCGGCGGTGACCTCGAATACGCCGACGAGCTGACACTCGGCCGAGCACTCGAGCATCGCCGGGCGGTCGACTAGCCCCCGGTTCCGGTTCGGTCGAGCGTGACGCGGTAGGTCGCGCCGCCCCAGCCGTTGGCCAGGTCTCGGCCTTCGACGATCACCTCGTCCACGTCGGGGAACGACTGCTCGGCGGCCACCGCATGGCCGGTGGTCGTCGCACCGTCGTCGGCTGATTCGTCGGTGTCGGACCCGCACGCCGCCAGCAGCACCGCGAGCGCGAGCAGCGATCTCCTGAGCATGCCCGTCAGGCTACGGCGACACCGTCGAGCGACTGGATCGCGGTCAGTCCATGCCTCGCGCCACAAGGGCCTGGCTTCGGAGCAGCGTTCGAGAGCGGGTCTGTTCGGGGCGCGGCCACGCACAGTAGCGTTGGGCGTTCCCGCACCATCAAGATCCCAGGAGGCGTCATGACCGACGTCGCGAACCCGCTCGAGGTCGAGCAGGACACACTCGAGGCCCGGACCTACCGGTCCGCCCTCGATGTCATCGGGGCCGTCGAGCCTCGCGTCGCCGATGCGATCCGCTCCGAGATCAACGACCAGCGCAGCTACCTGAAACTGATCGCCTCGGAGAACTACGCGTCACCGGCCGTGCTGCTCACGATGGGCACCTGGTTCTCGGACAAGTACGCCGAGGGCACCGTCGGTCACCGCTTCTACGCCGGTTGCCAGAACGTCGACACCGTCGAACAGCTCGCCTCCGACCTGGCGTGCGAGGTCTTCGGTGCCCCGTATGCCTACGTGCAGCCGCACTCGGGCATCGACGCCAACCTGGTCGCCTTCTGGGCGATGCTCGCTGCTCGCGTCGAGGCGCCGTTCCTCGGTGAGCAGGGCGTGAAGCACGTCAACGATCTCACCGAAGAGGACTGGGAGACGCTGCGTCACAAGTTCGGCGACCAGCGCATGATCGGCATGTCGCTCGACGCCGGTGGCCACCTCACCCACGGCTTCCGTCCGAACATCTCGGGCAAGCTCTTCTCACAGCGCAGCTACGGCGTCGACCCCGAGACCGAGCTGCTCGACTACGACCACGTTCGTGCCCTGGCCCACGAGTTCAAGCCGATGGTGCTCACCGCCGGCTACTCGGCCTACCCCCGCCGGGTGAACTTCGCCAAGATGCGTGAGATCGCCGACGAGATCGGCGCCTACCTCATGGTCGACATGGCCCACTTCGCCGGCCTCGCGGCCGGCAAGGTGCTGACCGGTGACTTCGACCCGGTCGCCAACGGCCACATCGTCACGACTACCACCCACAAGTCGCTGCGTGGCCCGCGCGGCGGCATGGTCCTGTGTGGACGTGACGGCACCGAGCTCGCCGAGTACATCGACAAGGGCTGCCCGATGGTCCTCGGTGGCCCGATGGGTCACGTGATGGCCGCCAAGGCCGTGGCGTTCGCCGAGGCGAAGGACCCGTCGTTCGGCACGTACGCACAGCAGATCGTCGACAACGCCCATGCGTTGGCCGAGGGCCTCAAGTCGCGTGGCGCTCGCCTCGTCACCGACGGCACCGACAACCACCTCGTGCTCGTCGATGTGACGTCGTTCGGGCTCACCGGCCGCCAGGCCGAGTCGGCACTGAACGACTCGGGCGTCATCGTGAACCGCAACTCGATCCCGGCCGACCCGAACGGTGCCTGGTACACGAGCGGCGTTCGCCTCGGCACCCCGGCGCTCACCACCCTCGGCATGAACCAGTCCGACATGGACGAGGTCGCCGACATCATCTGTGACGTGCTCACCAACGCCGAGCCGGCGCAGGCCAAGAGCGGCCCGTCGAAGGCGAAGTACGTCATGGGCGACGACGTGTCACAGCGTTGCCGCGAGCGTTCGGCGGCGCTGCTGTCGGCGAACCCGCTGTACCCGCAGGTCGGCAAGATCTGATCTCGCCGGGCCCCGACAAGGGGCCATCATCGCTGAACGACACACGGCCGGACCCCGAAGGGTCCGGCCGTGTGCTGTGTATGGCGATCCGGGAGCGGATGCAGCGTCACCCCGAAGGCTTCCGAGCCAGGCGCGGGCGGGTTGTCCAACCCGGACGCCAACGAGGCGACGCTGCATCTGGAGGGAACCGCTGTGGGCCGCTCCCGATGTCAATTACGTTACGGAATTCGAACGAAGATGACAACCCCTTGTCATAAAAAACCCGGTTCCCGTCACAAAGACCCTAGATTCCGTCACAGAACGAGGCCAGGGATCAGGGTTGAGGGCGCGTTCCATCCCTGAGGATCGGCT
The DNA here is from genome assembly GCA_020631315.1 of Acidimicrobiales bacterium. The sequence continues at coordinate 12,818 of JAHDHM010000032.1, read as the reverse complement.
CGCCGTCACACCCCGTCGCGAGACTCGATCCAGGTCATCGGCCCGCACGGCGCGGCGCTGCGACGACCTCTCCCCCGCACATCAGTCTTCCCCTCACATCACGACGGCACCGCGGCTCGTGGTGCCAGGCCTGAGGAAGTTCGACGATGGTCGAGGTCTATCTGCCCCCTGCTCGCGAGGCGACGTTGGGGATCCGTGTCGACGGCAACGAGGAGGCTCGTTGTCTGTTCGAGGTGTTCGCGGCCGAGCGCGACGAGGTGCTGATGGCGGTGCTGGGTCCGCTGGCCGAGCTCCGCGCCGTGGTCGCGTTCGGCGACGTGCCGCTGGGCTGCATCGAGGCCGATCCGGGGCCGCTGGTCACACTGGCGCGCGGCCTCGGTGGCCACCGGGTGATGGTGGCCCACCTGGCCGACGAGATGGTGGTCGACGGTTCCGAGGAGTTGGCGGCGCGTCGCGCTGTCGGCGCGGCGCTCGCCGTCGACGGTGTCGACCTCGCTGAATGGTTGACGATGCCGGCCACGCCCATCGGCCAGGCAGCGTCCATCGGTCAGCCGTGGCCGGCCGAGGACGCGTCACCGCGGCTCGAGTGAGCTGTGGCGGCTCGGTCAGAGCGTGCGGAAGATGCCCGCGTCGCCCTGTCCACCGCCGCCGCAGAGTGCTGCAGCGCCGACGCCTCCGCCGCGGCGGCGGAGCTCGTGGATGAGGTGCAGGGCCAGACGGTTGCCGCTCATGCCGATCGGGTGGCCGAGGCTGATCGCGCCACCGTCGACGTTCACCTTCGAGTCGTCGATGCCGAGTTCGGCCATCGAGGCGAGGCCCACGGCGGCGAACGCCTCGTTGATCTCGATGAGTTCGAGGTCCTCGACGGTCATGTCCGCCTTGCCGAGCGCCGAGTTGATCGCCTGGCTCGGCTGGGTGAGCAGCGAGGCGTTGTCGGGGCCGGCGATCTGGCCGAACGACACCAGCTCGGCGATCGGGGTCAGGCCGAGCTCGGCGGCCTTCTCCTCGCTCATGAGGACCATGGCCGAGGCGCCGTCGGAGATCTGCGAGGCGTTGGCGGCCGTGATCGCACCGTCCTTGGTGAAGGCGGGGCGCAGGCCGGACAGACCCTCAGCGGTGGTGCCGGGCCGGATGCCCTCGTCGGCGTCGATCACGATCGGCTCACCACGACGCTGGGGAATCGTGACCGGCACGATCTCGTCGTCGAAGCGACCGTCCTTCTGGGCGGCGGCGGCACGCTCGTGCGAGGTGGCGGCGAACTCGTCCATGGCCTGGCGGCTGAGCGTCGCGTCGGCCTCGGCGTAGCGCTCGGTGCCGAGGCCCATGGCGCATGCGTCGAAGGCACAGAACAGGCCGTCGTGGTAGAGCGAGTCGAGCATCTCGGCGTTGCCGTAGCCATAGCCCCGGCGGGCCTTCGGCAGCACGAACGGTGCGTTCGACATCGACTCCATGCCACCTGCAACCACGATGTCGGCGTCGCCGGCGGCGATCATCTGATGCGCCAGGTAGATGGTGTTGAGGCCCGACAGGCAGACCTTGTTGATGGTCGAGGCGGGCACGCTCATCGGAATGCCGCCCTTGACCGCGGCTTGGCGGGCGGTGATCTGGCCCTGTCCGGCCTGCACGACCTGACCCATGTAGACGAAGTCGACCTGGTCGCCGGAGATGCCGGCCTTCTCGAGCGCGCCGGCGATGGCGACCCCGCCCAGATCCTGCGCCGTGAGATCGGCGAAGCCGCCGTTGAAGCGGCCGATCGGGGTGCGTGCTCCGGCGATGATCACTGGCTTGCCCATGAGGGACTCCTTCGTCGCGGCCGTCTGGGCGGCCGGTTCGTGATGTCGGCGAGTGTAGGAACCGTGGTTCGTCGACACCGCAACGGGCGCCGCCAGGTGGTTGCACACCGTGTGCCAATTTCCCTCGCAAGTTACTCGTCAGTAACCTCTCGTGTCATGCAGGAGATCCGTGACGCCATCTTGAGTGGAGCCGGCGGCGAGGACATCGCCGCCCTCCCGATCCCCGAGAGCTACCGAGCCGCCTACGTGCATCGTGACGACGTCGGCATGTTCGAGGGCAAGGAATCGTGGGAGAAGGATCCCCGCGAGTCGCTGCGCATCGGTGAGGTCGCCACGCCCGAGCTGGCCCCCGACGAGGTGTACCTCGCCGTGATGGCGAGCTCGATCAACTTCAACACCGTCTGGACTTCGATCTTCGAGCCGATGCCGACCTTCGGGTTCCTCGATCGTCTCGCCCGCGAGAGCGAGTGGGCGGCGCGTCATCAGCGCGACGAACACATCGTCGGCTCGGACGCTTCGGCCGTCGTGTTGCGCGTCGGTTCCGCGGTTCGGAACTGGAAGCCGGGCGACCGCGTGGTGCTGCACTGCAACCACGTCGACGATCAGGACCCGTCGTCGCACAACGACTCGATGTTCGGCTCGAACCAGCGCATCTGGGGCTTCGAGACCAACTTCGGCGGTCTCGCCGATCTCTCGATCGCCAAGGCCAACCAGCTGATGCCCATGCCGACCCACCTCACCTGGGAAGAGGCAGCCGTCAACGCGTTGTGTGCCTCGACCAGCTACCGCATGCTCGTCGGTGACAACGCCGCTCGCATGAAGATGGGCGACGTCGTGCTGGTCTGGGGCGCCACGGGCGGCATCGGCGGCTACGCCACCCAGCTCGTGCTCGCCGGCGGCGGCATCCCCGTCGGCGTCGTCAGCTCGCCCGACAAGGCGGAGCTGCTCAACGAGATGGGCTGTGAAGCGGTCATCGATCGCAAGGCCGAGAACTACCAGTTCTGGTCCGACGAGCACACCCAGGACGAGTCCGAGTGGCGGCGCTTCGGCAAGAAGATCCGCTCGCTCGTCGGCGAGGACCCCCACATCGTGTTCGAGCATCCGGGTCGTTCGACCATGGGCGCCTCGGTGTTCGCGACCCGCAAGGGCGGCACCGTCGTCACCTGTGCCGCGACCTCCGGCTACATGATCGAGTACGACAACCGTCACCTGTGGATGAAGCTGAAGCGGATCGTCTCGAGCCACTTCGCCAACTACCAGGAGGCGTACGAGATGAACCGCCTGATCGACCTGGGCAAGATCCAGCCGATCATGTCGGACGTCTATGCCCTGGAGGACACCGCCGAAGGTGCCTACGAGGTCCACCACAACCGTCACGAGGGCAAGCTCGGCGTGTTGTGCCTGTCGCCCGAGAAGGGTCTCGGCGTCCAGGACCAGGAGAAGCGCGAGCGCATCGGCGAGGACAAGATCACGATGTTCGAGCGCCACGCCGCAGCTGCTCGTGCGGCCGCCGCGGAGAGCTGAGTCCACCGATCGACGAGCGACCGAGCGTCGCCGGCCCACCCGGCGGCGCTCAGCTCGTCGGTGACTACTTCGACAGGCGGATACCGGCGCCTCGGCGTCGCTCGAGCAGGTCGCGTCCACGGCCGCTGTCGCGGAGTCGCTGGCGAACGCGCTTCACGAGCGCGTCGACCGCCTCGGCACTGACACCGTCGGCCGCGACGTCGGACCACACGGTGTCGACCACGATGTGGTTGGGCACGTAGTCACCCTCGTGTTCGAGCAGCAACCGCAGCAACACCACCTGTCGTTCGGACAGTGGTGGCTCGATCCGGGCTGCGTCGACCCACACCGTGTCGGTCTCAGGGTCGATCCACACCCCTTCCAGGCGCCCGATCGAGGGGGCCATCGGCGTCGCCATCGGATCGCGGAAGACCAACGCAACGGCACCACCGACGACGATCTCGTCGCCGTCACGCAGCGGCGTCGGCTCGATCAGTGGCTGACCGTTCAGATGCGTGCCGTTGGTGCTGCCCAGGTCCTCGATCACGTGGCCGTGACCTCGAGTGCTGACGGCGAAGTGCCGGCGGGACACCGTTGCTGCTTCGGCGCCGATGCCGCTCAGCTCGCCGCGCCCGAGTTCGACGCGGTCGCCGGTGAGTTCGAGCCGGGCATCCGGACGCTGCGCGAGCGCGAGGTGCGGTCGATCCATCACGGACAGGTTGTCGCGGCGAACACGAGGTCGTCCACGGCCACGGGGTCGGGTCCGTCGGTGCGGACGTGTGGCACCGCGTGCACCGCACCGTCGGGCCGGGTGGTCGGCAGGACCACGACCCCGATGAACGGTGCGTCGACCTCGGTGACGAACTGCCACCCGACCTCGTCCGACGGGGCGTACTCGCCGTCGAGGAAGCTGACGCGGACCTCGGTCGGTCCCGCCGTGGCAGGGACATCGAGCCAGGCCCCGAAGACGTGCTCGTCGGCGGCGAGGTCGGCGACGAGTTCGCCGTAGAGCCCGTAGCTGTCGAGCCCCACCAACACGCCGGCGCTTCCGTCTCGACCCACGCCACCGGACAACCGGCCGGTGTCGGCGGGCTCGGTGAAGTAGTTCAGCCCGAGCTGCCCACGTTCGAACTCGGCGACCTCGATCAGATTGCACGCGGTCGCGAGCTGATCGAACGGAGCGTCGCGCTCGTCGCTCGAGTCGCTCAGCGAGAGCGCGAGGACGGCGAAGAGGATGCCGACGATCGCGCCGCCGAGCACGGCGAGTCCTCGCCAGCCTCGAGATCTCCCGTTGCTGCCAGAGCTCCGCGGGTCGACCTCGGACCGTCCGGTGTCCAGCGCGTCGAGCAGCGCTGTCGAGTTGCGGTGTCGGTGTGTCGGGTCCTTCTCGAGCGAGCGCAGCAGCGCGTCATCGATGTGTCCGTCGAGCTCGGGCCGGTGTTCCGACGGTGAGGTCGGCGGGGTGTGTAGATGGTGGTGCAGCACGCCGAGGTCGGCACTGTCGGGATACGGCGACGCTCCGGTCAGCGCCTCGTAGGCCATGAGGCCGAGGGCGTACTGGTCGGAGGCTCCGATCGCGGGTCGGCCGGCGATGACCTCCGGGGCCAGGTAGCGCGGCGTGCCGGACACCCGGTGGTCGACCGTCGCGTCGACCGGGAGGTCGGGCGTCGTCATCCCCAGGTCGATGACGGTGCCATGGTCGCTGACATCGACCATGACGTTCCGTGGTCCGAGATCGCCGTGTCGTAGCCCGGCCTCGGCCAGCGCGTCGAGCCCGGCCGCGACCGGCCGCAGGATGGCGACGACACGCGACAGCGGTCGCGAGCCAGGCGCCGGCGGCGTCATCGACACCGTGGCCGACCAGCTCGGCCAGACCGGCGTGGCGGACCAGACCGAGGGCGTCGAGCTCGTTCGCTCCAGCTGGATCGTGGCCATCGGCGTCGAGGATCTTGACGGCAACTCGCTGCAGCGTCGATCGGTGCCGGGCGCGCCAGACCTCGCCACCCGCACCGCGGGCGACGAGGTCTTCGAGCTCGAACGACTCGACCACCGAGCCGGGTTGCAGATCGCCCACGGACGACCATTGAACCCGGTCCGGTGGTCAGCGTCGCGGCACCGGTCGGTCGGAGGGGTCAGGCGGCGTCGATCACCACCATCGAGATGGACATCGGCGGCAGGTCGATGTCGAGGGCACCGCCGTCCAGGATCGGGTCGAACTGCTGGATGCCGCTGAGGTCGGACTCGTCGTAGCGGAAGCCGCGTGCGGATCCGTCCAGGCCGTCGAGGTCGACCAGTTCGGTGCGTGTCGTGTCGGTCTTGTTGATCAGCATCACGGTGATCACACCGTCGCTGCGTCGGGCGGCGAAGACCGAGACCGCCGCCTCATCGGAGGTCTCGACGAACAGCGCTTCGTCTCCGAATCGCTCGCCGGCGCCGTCGGCGTTCAGGAACATGCGGAAGGCGAACATGCCGGGACGGGCGAGGTACTCCGCTTCCTCGGGCGTGCTCGGCGGGTCGAGCGGGTCCCAGAGCATCGCCCGGTCGACACCTTCTCGACCGAAGATGCCGAGTGCGTCGGCCTGGGCGATCGCCCCGTCGATCGTGTCGAGTGAGCCGAAGTTGTATTCGCTGATCGACAGCTCGGTGCCGGGGAAGTGCAGGTCGATCAGGGACTTCATCCGGGGGATCAGCGCCATGCCCTCCCAGCGCTCCTCGGAGGGCCAGTCGGCGATCTCGACGGCCCACCAGTCGACGGGCACGTAGCCGTTGTCCCACAGGCTGCGGGTCGCTTCGAGCCGCTGGTCGGCCGGGCCGGTCGGGTAGGTGCGGCCGTCGTAGAAGTGGATGTCGAGGCCGTCGAGCAGGCGGCGACCCTCGGCCTCGGAGGCCAGACGCATCTCACGCAGGTACTCGGCGACGAACGTCTCGTTCGATCCGGCGAACTCCTCACGATCGAACTCGGCGCTGGTGCCGAAGTAGCTGGAGCCTCCCCACAGGGCAGGGCCGTAGGTCGCTGCCGTCGGGTCGCCGTCCTTCACGGCGGCGGCGTGGGTGATGTTGCGCTCGATGATCTCGTCGCGCTCGGGCGGGGCGGCCCAGATGTCGCGATGGGTGTCGGCCCACAGGTTGGGCTCGTTGCCCAGTGCGTAGGCCTCGACACCGCCGTCGGCAGCCGAACCGTGGCGGTCCACGAGCTCGCGGACCCAGTCGGTCACGAACGACGGTCCGACCTGCATCGAGGTGCGCTCCGGTGCGGGTGGCAGCTGCTCGCCGTTGCTGAAGCCGTTGCCGCAGACGAGCGACGGATCGTCGAAGTGGGCGAACTGCTCGTCCTGCAGGCCCGCAGCGGCGATGTCGAACCCGCAGGTCGTGTCGGCGTCGCGGGTGATCCAGCCCATGATCGGGATCTGGAAGTGGGTCTCGACACCTGCGGCCTCGTTGCGCTCCTCGAAGCGGTGTTCGGCGTCGAACTCGTCGACGAACGACATGAAGTACCAGTCGGCGCCGATGATGCTGGCGTCGTTCTGGGGGTTGAACCGCTCGGCGGAGTTGCCGCCCCAGCGGTGGACGCCGGTGCCGAGCTCCTCGACCAGCGCCTCCGAGGCGAAGTTCAGGCCGTAGACCCGGTCGTCGATGGCGTGTGGGAAGTCGACGACGTGGACCGACTGCTCACGGGTGTACGGATCGGTCGACACCCGCTCGATGCGTCCGCCGTCGAGGTCGATGCGCGTCGTCGCACCCGAGATCGGCGTCGTGGGCGTCGGTGTGGTGGTGGGTGTCGGGGCTGCCGTCGTGGGTGGGGCGGTGGTCGTCGTCGGAGCGTCAGGCTGCGGGAGGGGCTCGTCGCGACCAGTCTGCGTTGGCGCCACGTCGATGCCCAGGTTGTCGACGTGCACGCGGCCGCTGTGTCCGGAGCCGGCGTGCTGAAGCTGGATCTCGCTGATGTCGTTCGGCCAGCCGAGGTCGGCGGCTGATGCTTCGACAACGGTCCAGTTCCACGGGTCGAGGTGGATGGTCTGGCGCGGGCTCTCGTGCCCGTTGCGGTCGATGGTGGTGAGCCACAGCGTCACCGACTGCTCGGCGTGGATCGCGAAGCTCACCGCACCGGCGCCGAGCTCGATGGCGTCGTCGCGTTGCAGCAGCAGGCCCTCCCATGGGCCCAGGTGCATGGCGATCGAGTGACGGCCGCCCCACGAGCGGTCGTCGGCACCGATCTCGACATGGCCCCACGACCAGTCGTTCCAGCCGTCCACGAGGTGTTCGTGGAACACGACCTCGTAGCGGTCCGGCGTGCCGGCGCCGGCCACGGCGGGCAGCGTCGGCAGGAGGGCCAGGGAGATGGCGATGAGTCGGAAGATGGCGGTCACGGCGTGTCCTCTCGTCGGTCAGAAGTGACCGTACGAATGGCCGCGTGTGGCTACCTGACGTGAACCGGGCGCCTACCGGGCGCTCTCCGGGCGTGCTCGGCGCGGGCTCGGCGCGGCTGCTCAGACGAGGTGGTCGAAGCTGCCGGGAGCTGCGGCCGGGCCGCGAAGGCGACCGACGGCGAGGGCGGTCGCGGGGTCCGATCCGGCGAGGCGTTGCACGACCGTCGGCGCAGCCACGACCTCTGCCGACCCGGTTGAGCTGGCACTGCCGAACAACCGTCGGGCCTCGCCGCCGTCGGCGGTCACCTCGAGTGACAGCGGACGACGAAGCCGACGCCAGGCGCCGACGAGTGCCAGTGCTGCGATGGGCACCGTCGTGGAGAGCACGCCGAGTCGTTCCCCGATCGAGACGTCGGCGGCGAGCGCGATGAGGCTCAACCCGAGGAACATCGTCCCCGTCCCAGCGGCGATGACGAAGCGTCCCGACGCCAGCCGCAGATCGTCGTGGACGACCACGCGATCGGGCCGCTGCTGACCGACCCGCAGTCGCAGCACGTCATGTGCCTCGATCGTCGTGGCCCAGTCCTGATCGAAGAAGTCGGCCCGGCCGTCGATCGTGTCGACGACCAGTCCCCGCCGGGTGAGACCCGTCCACACGATCCGGTCGAACGGCACGTCGACGGCACCGCCGGGCCCAGTGATGCGCAACGAGCCGTCGGCGACCGTGAGCTCGTGGCGATTCACCCAGGCAGCACGTCCTGCTTCGATCCCACCCCAGGCGAACAACAGCACGAACAGCAGCGCCACCGGTTCGGCGATCACGGCGACTGCGAGCGCGACGAGCACGGCGATCGCGTTCACGACGGCCAGCGCCGCTGCGCCGGTGCGGATGCTGTTTCGGCAGGTGAACGTCCTGTCGGTGGTCGCAGTCACCTGTCAGCGACTGACCGGCAGCCAGGCGAGGACCACCTCGTCGACCTGGACGTCGGTCTTCTCCAGCCCGATCTCCAGCACCGTGATGGCCTCGGCCTTGGCGTCCCACTCGTCGGTGATCTCGGCCAGCTCCTCTGCGAGTTCGTCTTCGAGGGCACCGATCTTCTCGACCGCGTCGCTCACCCGGTTCTCGGCGGAACGGAGACGCTCACCGGCCTTGTTGCTCTGCGAACGGCGTCGGCCGATACCGCCGAGCTTGCCGGCGAGGCTGCGTGACTTCTTGCGGCCGCCCAGGAAGACACTCAGGAGCGACCCGGCGCCCGAGAGCAGCTCGTCCTTCTTGCGATTCGACGCGTCGGCCTCGAGCTCCCGGTGGCGGTCTTCGGCCTTGGCGAGCGCGAGCTCTGCTCGGTCGAGCTTGGCGTCGTACTTGTCTCGCAGCGTCGCGGCCGCCTTGTCGGCGCCGTCGTCGGCGAGGTCCTGGCACCGTCGGGCGAACTGCTCGGCGGTCTCGCCGGGCCGCCCGAACGCCTTCAGCTCGGTGTTGGCGAGGAGGTCGACGGTGAGGTTCCGATACAGGTGGTCGCGCAGCGCGGTCGTGTACTTGTTGAAGTACGTCTTCGTGTCGATGCGGGCGTCGGTGATGGCGTAGATCGCACCGTCCGGCGCGTCGCGGACGAGGTCGCGGTCGTCGTAGTCGACGACGAAGCCGGCCTCGGGGTCCGGGAAGTCCGTCAGTGGGTGCAGGATCGACTCGAACTCCTCGGTCTGTCGCAGGCCGGACTTCTCGTCGTCGAAGAGCAGGTTCACGCGGGCGACAAGTGCCGGTTCGAAGCGCAGTGAGCGGACGTCGGCGCCGGCGTCTCGCGCCCAGGGTGCTCCGGGGTCGACGAATGCGACCCTGGTGCCGTCGGCGACCTCGGGCATGACGTCGGTCTCGTCGTCGGCGAGCTGCGGTCCGGCCGGCGCTGCCGGCGCCGCGGCGGGTGCGGTGGCCGCGGCCGCTGCGGGTGACGAGCTCGGCGAGCTGACGCTCGGCGTCTCGGGCAGGACGGGCGTGTCCTGGGTGGCGGCCACGCGTTCGATCTGATCACGCGACATCGGGCCGGCGAGGTAGCTCATCACCCATCGGGTGTTGAACACCTTCGGGCCCTTGCCGCGGGTTTCGTGCAGCACGAAGGTCCGCTTGGGCAGACCGCTGATGGTGTCGGTGAGCTCGCCGACGTCGACGCCTCCCGACGCGGCGGTGAGGCCGTCCATGAGGCGCTGCTTGTCACGCTCGGTCTGGAGGCGGCCGATCATCCAGGTGCCGGTGTTGGACAGGGCCTTGTAGTCGAGGTCGACCGGGTTCTGGGTGGACAGCACGACGCCGACGCCGAAGGCGCGGGCCTGCTTCAGGAGCGTGAGCAGTGGCTTCTTCGACGGCGGCGCGGCGGTCGGCGGCAGGAAGCCGAACACCTCGTCCATGTACAGGAGCATCCGCAGGTCACTGCTGCCGGCCTGCCCGCGCATCCAGGTGATGAGCTTCGACAGGATCAGCGTCACGACGAACTGCCGCTCGTCGTCGGAGAGGTGGGCGAGGGTGATGACGGCGCAACGCGGACGGCCGTCGCTGGTGCGGGTCATCGCGTCGATGTCGATCGCAGGGCCCTCGGTCCATGCCGAGAACGACGGCGAGGCGATCACACCGTTGAGTCGCATCGCGAGTTTCATGCGGTCGTCGGCGGGGAAGAACTGGTCGATCTCGAACACACCGAGCTTGCGCATCGGTGGGTTCATCACCTGGCCGACGAGCGTGGCGAGATCGAGGTCCTGGCCCTGCGACCACGACTGCTCGATCAGGTTCGACAGCAGGATGTGTTCGCGGCTGGACAGCGGGTCGGCCGTGATGCCGACGAGGGTGAGGATGCTGGTGACGAAGCCCTCGATCTCGTCGCGCACGTCCTCCATGTCGTCGAGGTCGTCGGGCGCGGCGAGCGAGCCGATGACGTTCATCGGGCAGCCGGCCGACGAACCGGGCGTGTAGATCGTGACCGGCGCCTCGCGCAGCTCACGGATGCGTGACGGCTCGACGCCCCAGTCAGCGAGGCCGTTCTTCCACATCTCGGCGGTGGCCGCGGCCTGCTCGGCGACGGTCCGACCGTTCGACTCGGCAGCGTCCTCGCTGATCCACGGCTCGAAGTTCGCCGGCGCCAGATCGGGGAACGTGAGGGCCAGGTTGCCCATGTCGCCCTTGGGGTCGAGGACGATGGTCGGGATGCCCGACAGGAGCGCCTCTTCGAGCAGACCGACGCCGAGGCCGGTCTTGCCGCTGCCGGTCATGCCGACGATCACGCCGTGCGTGGTGAGATGGTCGCTGTCGTACAGCACCGGCTCACCGGTCCGACCGTCGTCACCGACGACCTCACCGAGATAGAACGATCCGCGGGGCACTTCGACCATGCACGAGAGCGTAGAACCCGAGGCGGCCACTCCTGCGGGTGACGGCGCGACCGATGATCAGGCGCCACGCGAGGTGGGCGTCGGACCGTGGGAAGGGCCGTGGCCCGACGGCGAACAGTGGGATCCGGAACTGCTGCGCGACGGTGACCGTCGCAACGTGGTCGACCGCTACCGCTACTGGACTCGTGAGGCGATCGTCGCCGATCTCGACGAGCGGCGGCACCCGTTCCACGTCGCCATCGAGAACTGGGAGCACGACATGAACATCGGCACCGTCGTGAGGAACGCGAACGCGTTCCTCGCCGGGGCGGTGCACATCGTCGGTCGCCGCCGCTGGAACCGCCGCGGTGCGATGGTCACCGACCGGTATCAGCACGTGCTCCATCACGAGGAGGTCGACGGCCTCGTACGGTACGCACGCGAGCACGACCTGGTGGTGGTCGGCGTCGACAACCTGCCGGGTTCGGTGCCGATCGAGACGTCGCAGCTGCCGGAGCGCTGCCTGTTGGTGTTCGGCCAGGAGGGACCGGGACTGTCGGAGGCCGTCCGAGAAGCGGCGGATGCGGTCGTGTCCATCAGTCAGTTCGGTTCGACGCGATCGATCAACGCCGGCGTGGCCTCGGGCATCGCCATGCACGCCTGGGTTCGGCAGCACGCTGTCGGAGTGCGTGCCGACGGTGCACTGATGGAGCTCGTCGAGCAGCACGACCTCGCACCGCTGCCCGAAGAAGGCGGGTTCTTCCGGCGAACCATGGTTGACGAGCGGCGGTCGTCGATCCTCTATGCCCTCGGCGGCCGCCACGTCTCACGCATGCATCGACTGACGGCCGACGAGGTCTGGTTCCATCATCACGGCGATCCTGTCGAGCTGCTCGTGATCGATGACGACGGGCCTCGGACCTTCGTGCTCGGCCCAGATGCCCGTTCAGGGCAGGTCCCTCAGGCGCTCGTCCCAGCGGGCGCATGGCAGGGAGCGGTCGCTGCGACCGCTGCGCTGGTGTCGACGGTCGTCACCCCGCCGTACGTCGACGACATGTTCGTGCTCGCCGACCCGGACGCACTGAGCGTGAGCTTCCCCCTTGTCGAAGCGGGGATCCGACACCGTTCGTGAGCCCCGCCTGTCGCTCGTGTGTCGAGCGTGTGAAGGTGGTGAACGCGCACTAGCAAACGATCTGCGACGGCTCTAGGGTTTCGCAATTCCGGGCGGCGCCTGTTGCGCGCGCTCGGCCGTGGCTCAGGTGCCACGACCCCCACAAACCTGGAGAGGGACCCCCATGAAGCGACTCATGAAGCTGATGGCGCTGCTGTTGGCCTTCACGCTCGTCGCCGCCGCGTGCGGTGACAGCGATGATGCCAGCGACGCCGCCGACACGACGGCTGCGCCGGAGACCACCGCCGCACCCGAGACCACCGAAGCTCCGGCTGAGACCACCGAAGCACCGGCCACCACCGAGGCCACGACCGACACGACCGAAGCCGGGATGGATGAGATGATCGGCGTCAACGTCGGTCTGACGTTCGACATCGGTGGTCGTGGTGACCAGTCGTTCAACGACTCCGCCGCCGCTGGCATCGATCGCGCCGCCGCCGAGTTGGGCGTCACCTTCACCGAGGCCGAGCCGAACCAGGACGGTTCGAACCGTGCCGAGCTGCTGCAGCAGCAGGCCGAGGTCTCCGACCTGGTCATCGGTGTCGGTTTCCTCTTCGCCGGTGATGTCATCGCCACCGCCGCCGAGAACCCCGACACCAACTTCGCGGTCGTCGACGACGCCATGCTCGA
>JAHDHM010000446.1 GCA_020631315.1 Acidimicrobiales bacterium | reverse complement strand
CCACGCTGTTCGTCGTCGCGGTGATTGCCACAACAGCGCGAGCACCCCGATCCTCCCCTCGATCGGGAACCAGACGGGGTCCGCAACCGTCACACGACGTATGAACGCTCCACGACCACCAATTCTGATCCTGCTGTGTGCCGCAATGATGCTCGCCGCGTGTGCCAGCTCGGCAGCTCCGCTCAGCAATGACCTCTCGCTTCCAACCAACGAACAGGACCAGGCACGGCACACGTACGACATTGCAGTCGCTCGATGGGAAGATCAACAGCCGGCTGCGCACGTGCTGACCGTCGGTTTCGATGGCGTGAGCGAACTCGTGATCGAGTTCGCCGTGGATGGCACGGTCGTCTCCGAATCGCTCGAGTTGGGCGACCCGGATGGGTGGGAGGTGGAGCGGCTCCCTCGATCGATCGCCGATGCCTTCACCGAGATCGACGTGCTCATCCGTCGATTCGAGACCGGCGAACTCGCCGTCCCCGAAGACGGCGAGTGCGGGCATCACCTCAATGCCCGGTATGACGCAACGCTCGGCAATCCCGTGTCGTACGACACGCACGGGCCGTGCGACGACGGAATCGGCCTCAGTCTTTCCGTTCACATGCTCCCGTAGAACTGTCACACTGAGGCCATGAGTGCCGGCTGCTGCGACTCGAAGACCGACGAACTCGGCGCGCTGCGCGATCGCCAGAAGCGCATTCTTTGGATGGTGCTCGTCATCAATGCGGTGCTGTTCGTGGCCGAGTTCACCGTCGGCTGGATCTCCCGGTCGGCTCGCCGACAGCCTCGACATGTTCGGCGATGCGGCGGTGTACGGCTTCAGCCTGTGGGTTCTGCACCGCGGTGCCCGCTGGCGAGCTCGGGCTGCCTTGGCCAAGGGCCTGCTCCAGCTCGCGTTCGGATTGCTGGTGCTGGGTCAGGCGCTCTGGCAGGCGACCAACGGCACTACGCCCGAGGTCGAGGCGATGGGGATCATGGGAGGAGTCGCGCTGGCCGGCAACGCGTTCGCCTTCTACCTCCTCTGGTCCCATCGATCCGACGACATCAACATGCGGTCCACGTGGCTCTGCTCCCGCAACGACCTCATCGCCAACACTGCGGTGCTCGGGGCCGCCGCTCTCGTCTGGTGGCTCGACAACCGCTGGCCTGACGTCATCGTCGGAGGCGCGATCGCCGCGCTCTTCCTTCAGACCGCCGTCGGCGTGATCACCGAGGCCCGCATCGAATTGCGATCAAGTGAGGCCGTCGATGCCCGCGAAGACGCCCGTACGACCGAGACTGTTTGAGCCCACGAAGTGCGGTCGCGACCCCAGCCGTAGGGTCCTTCCATGGAAACTTGGGAGTACTTCACCACCACGCTCGTGACGGACACTCGCGAGACCCCCGTACCGATCCGGGACGACATCCCCGCCGGTGACCACCCGCGCTACTCGGTCTACGGACTGATCCCGCAACTCAACCAATTCGGTCAGCGCGGCTGGGAGCTGCTGTCGATCGAACCCGTGCAGGAGGGCAAGAACGGCGACCTCCGCACGTGTGACGCCGCCTCCGGCCAGTGGACCTACACGTACTTCGCCACGTTCAAGCGGCGGATCCCCTCAGCTGTCGCATGAGGTAGGTGAACTCGAGGGCGGTGCGCTTCGCGGCCTCCGTCTGATTCGCCGCCGCCGAGTGCCCGCCGTCGATGTTCTCGTAGTACCAGAACGGAAGGCCCGCGTCCTCGAACAGCTTGGCGAGCTTGCGCGCATGCCCCGGATGCACCCGATCGTCCTTCGTCGACGTCACGAACAGCGGCGTCGGATAGGGGAGCGACGCATCGAAGTTCTGATATGGCGAGATCGTCTCCAGGAAGGCCCGCTCGTCGGGGTCATCCGGCGAGCCGTACTCGTCCACCCACGACGCACCCGCCAGCAGCAGGTGATAGCGCAACATGTCCAGCAGCGGCACCTGCACCACCACTGCGTTCCACAGGTCTGGTCGCTGGTTCAACATCACCCCCATCAGCAGGCCGCCGTTCGAGCCGCCCATGATGCCGAGATGATCGGGCGAGGTGAGACCCGAGCCGACCAGCGACTCGGCCACCGCGATGAAGTCGTCGTACACCCGCTGGCGATTCGTCTTCAGGCCCGCCTGATGCCAGGCCGGACCGAACTCGCCGCCGCCCCGGATGTTCGCCATCACGAACGCGCCACCCTGCTCCAGCCAGTTCCGGCCGATCGTGCCGCTGTACGACGGGTTGAGCGGAACCTGGAATCCGCCATAGCCGTACAACAGGGTCGGCGTGGTCCCGTCGAACTCGACGTCGCCGCGGCGAACCACGAAGTGGGGAATCGACGTGCCGTCCGCCGACGTGGCCGCCAACTGCTCGACGACCAGACCGTCGGCGTCGAACCTCGGCGGCACGGTCTTCAACGACTCGACCTCGTTCGTCGTGCTGTCGAGCACCAACAGCGACGGGGGAGTGAGGAAGTCCTCGTAGTTCAACAGGACGAGGTTCTCCTTCAGGTCCGAGAAGGCGAGGCCCACGTCGCCCGTCCCGGGGAGCTCGACCGGCGCGGTCTTCCAGCCGTCGGCGTCGCGCTCCAACCGAAGCACCTGGCCCACCACGTTGTCGGTGATCGACAGAAGCGTGCCGCCCGACGCCACCGCAAGTCCGCCAACCGCCTGGGTGGCACTCGGCCGGAAGACCAGCTC
>JAHDHM010000445.1 GCA_020631315.1 Acidimicrobiales bacterium | reverse complement strand
CTTCGAAGGGGTCGCCGGTCGTGAGTTGAGCGGCCAACTCATCGGCGAACGGGGCCGCATGGAACACATGTGGGCGGTCGGCCATCACCGAACCGAGGAAGCCAGCGAGCTCGGCTCGAACGGCGGTGCCGTCACCGACGTCATCGACGGCGGCCGCGGCGAAGCAACGGACCGTCTGTCCAGCGCCGATCTGCCCGATGTCGCGGGCCCAGCGGACCGTCCCGGGGCCCGCGAACTCTGCGAGCAGGAGCCCGTCGCAGATCTGGCCCATCAGCTCGATGCTGCGAGGGCCGAACGCGCCACCGAGCAACGGCACCGGCTGCTCGGGCACGGCGTCCAACGCCACGTCGGTGAGGTCGTGATGCAGCCCCCGGTCGGTGATCCGCTCCCCCGCCAGCAGGCCCCGCACCACACGGATCGTGTCACCAAAGCGTGTGAGCGGCGACCGAGACGATTCGCCGATCCAGCCGTTCCACTCGGTGACCCCATGGCCCAGGCCGGCGACGAAGCGGCTCGAACCATCCGGTGCGGTCCCGGCCAGTCGAGCCAGCGTCGACAGCTCCATGGCCGTCACGACCGGGTTGCGGTGGGCGACCGGGATGATGCCGGTGCCGACGACGAGCGTGTCCGTGCTCGCCAAGGCGACGGCCGCCAGGGAGGGGCCGACGTTGAACAGCAGGTCCTCGATGAACCACAGCTCCGCCAGCCCGGCCGCTTCGGCCGCTCGGGCGATGCCGGCCACTTGCGTCGGGTCCTGCTCGCGGTGGAGCACCATGCCGAGCTTCACGTCGCTGCCCTCCGAGGATTCGTCGCACTCACGATGTCGCCATACGGACAGCCGCCACCAGTGCCGCAGCGACCAGGAACCACCGGACCCAGTTGGCACCCTTGTCGAGCGCGATCCGAGCCGACGCGTAGGCGCCCGAGGTCTGTCCGATCGCCAAGACGAGCCCCATCGTCAGATCGACCTGGCCGGCGAGCGCGAACACCAACAGGGAGATCGCCGTGAACGAGCCGATCAACAGCACCTTCGCACCGTTGCCCTCGAGCAGCTGGAAGCCGGCACCGAACACCATCGCGGCCAACACGAAGAAGCCGACGCCCGCCTGCACGAACCCGCCGTAGAACCCGACGAAGAAGAACAGGATCGACGTCCACGGCTGCCGGAGGCGCGACTCGGCACCCTCGAGCCACCGGTTCGGCCGCAGGACCACCGACAACACCACGATGACCAGTGCGACGGCGAAGAAGCGCTTCATCGCATCGGCCGGCAGCTGCGACGCGACGATCGAGCCGGCCACGGCGCCGATCACCGTCGGCGGGATCAGACCCCTGGTCTGCTCCCACCGCATCGCCCCGCCCTTGTTGTAGGCGTAGAGGCTCGACAGGTTGCCCATCAAGATCGCGACACGGTTCGTGCCATTGGCGGTGTTCGCATCGACCAGCTCGGTGAGCACGGGCAACGACAGCGCCGAGCCGCCCCCGGCGACGGCGTTGATGAACCCCGAACCGAAACCGGCCAAGATCAAGATGACGACGTCGGACCACTCCACGAGGCGCTCAGATGCCCTCGGCCTCGGCGGCGGTCGCACACATGGCGATCGCGCTGCGCATCCGGTCGAACAACGCGTCCATGTCGACGCCCTCGGTGCTCTTCTGCCCCATGCGATACCGGGCGTACACGCCGTGGAGGATGCACGCCGTCTTGAACGAGTTGAACGCCCGGTAGAACTGCAGACGGCTCAGATCGGCGCCCGTCCGCTCGGCATAGCGGTCGATCAGCTCAGCCGTCTCAGAGATCCCCTCGGCCGTCGTCGGCGGCCCCGACGTACCCGGCACCGGGCTGGCCGGCTGATCCCAGGCGTTGATGCTGTAGGCGAAGTCGGCGAGCGGATCGCCGAGCGTCGCGATCTCCCAGTCGAGGACCGCGGCGACCGTGCCGTCACGTTCGAGCATCACGTTGTGCAGTCCGAAGTCGCCGTGCACCACCCGCGCCGGACCCGCCTCAGGAATCGCTGCCGACAGACGTGCGTGCAGATCGTGCACCCGGTCATCGTCGTAGTCCGCGACCTCCGCCGACGCAGTCCACGAGCCGTACCAGGTGCGGAGCTGACGCTGCACGTAGCCGTCGTGGCGGCCGAGGTCGCCGAGTCCGATCTCGGTCGGGTCGAGCGAATGCAACGCCGCGAGCGTGTCGATGAAGCTCGGCCCCACGTTGGCCCGAGCGTCGATTACGAGCCACTCGTCGACGTCGTCGCTCGTGTACATCGCCTTCCCCGGCACCTTCGACATCACGTAGAAGTGCGCACCGGTCACCGACGGGTCCTCGCAGAAGCCGTACGGCACGGCGACGGGAACGCCTCGTCCGTGCAGGGCCGAGATGATCTTCCACTCCCGACCCATGTCGTGCGCCTTCGGGAGCAACTCCCCCTCCGGCGGGCGACGCACCACCGCCTCCGTGCCGTCCTCGGTCTCGAGGAGGTAGGTCAGGTTCGAGTGGCCACCCGGCAGCTTCGTCCAGCTGAACGGGCCGCTGAGTTCGGTGTGGTCACCGATCCAGGCCTCGACGGCGGGAACGTCGTAGCCGGGGATCGATGCGGACGTCTGATCGGACTCGGACACGTGGCGCATCGTAGGACGCGACGCTGCGCTGGACCGAGACGGTGAACGAACCGTGACCATCCGGGCCGAGCAGATACGTTCTGCGTTCGTGTTCGACCC
>JAHDHM010000444.1 GCA_020631315.1 Acidimicrobiales bacterium | reverse complement strand
CGAGGCATGGCACCGTGCGCACGGCGCCGGCGTCCTCGAGGCCCTGCACGATGGTCCGTGACTGCTTCCGGCACGACGAGCCGGCACAGACGCTGACGATGACCGGCCGTATCGGCCGAACGGTTCGGTCCATCTCAGCCGATGCTGTAGTCGCGCAGCAGCTTGTTGAGCTCGATGACGTGGAGTTCCTCGGCGCCGATCTGGCTCCGGGCGTACTCCTCGAGGTACACGGAGTTGTTCTCGGCGACGGCGAGCAGGTCCCGATAGAGACCGAGGGCTCGCCGCTCGTGGGCGATCGACTCCTTGAGGATCGTCTCGATCGAGTGATCGTGGGACTCCTCGATGCCGCCGATGCCCTGATCGGGATGGCCACCGAGCCCGGTGAGGATCTCGCCGGCCTGACGGGCGTGGACGAGTGACTCCTCGGCCTGGGCGTTCATGAAGTCGACGAGCGGGAGCCGGTTGGGTCCAGTGATCACCAGCGAGTAGTGGGTGTAGCGGATCACTCCGGCGAGTTCGGCCAACATGATCTCGTTCAGGATCGGTGCGACCCGTTCCACGTCGATGACGTCGTCCATCAGGTTCCTTTGCGTCGGTTGGTAGGCAAGCTTATCGCTGGAGCTCGTGCCGCCTCCAGGTCGTCGACGACTTTCTCTTGCGCCGAGCACCCGATGCTGCAACAGTGTCCGACTACCACTCAGGGTGTGCGGAAACCCACGAGGAGTGACATGATCCAGCAGCTCGCCCGTCGGGCTCGACTGATGGCCGGCCAGATCCGCCGCGGCGACGCGTCCGCAGTGGCCGCCGATCTGCGCCGTTGGGCGTGGTCGGAGAGCCATGCCTGTGGCCTGCGGTTCACCCGAGGCACCGAGGTCACGCCCCCACCGGCGCAGGTGGCGCTGCACGCGGTGCCGCTCGACGACCGCATCGCCTGCGACGTGTTCGACCTGGCGAACCTCTCGTCGGCCGATCAGCTGTTCATCGACCAGCGACGTGAGATGTACGACGCCGGGTTCGACGGCGGCTGGGTGGCCGTCGACGACGACGAGCGACCCGCCTACCTGCAGTTCCTCGTCCCGCCGACACAGCGGGAGCTCATCGCCAAGGTGTTCGGCGACGGCAAGTTCGACGTCCCCGACGACACGCTGCTGGTCGAGGGAGCGTGGATCCCGCCGGAGTTCCGCAAGCGGAAGGTGATGGGCGAGGGCCTGGCGCTCGTCACCCAGGCGGCGCTGGCGTCACACGACGACGACATCCGCTACGCCCAGTGCTACCCGGCTGCGGACAACAAGGGTGCCGTGCTGGGGACCAAGTCAGCGGGCTACGAGGTCAACCATCGCAGTGTCGAGACGTGGCGTCTCGGCCGCCGCACCATCGAGGTGATGCCCGCGACCGAGGCCGACTTCGAGGTCTTCACCCGCCGCTGACGGCGGTTCAGGTGAACAGCCAGCGGATCTGCGCGCCATGCGCGCAAAACCGCTGGGAGAAGCACTGACCCTGCGCTCAATCGGCTTCGGCGAGCGCCTTCACGCCCTCGACGACCTTCTGCATGTTGGCCCGGTGCTCCTGCACGCGGCGGTACAGGATGCGTGGCTCCTTCTCCGGCTGACCGGCGATGGCCATGGCGATGCCCGAGAACCCCGGACCGAGACGGAGGCCGTGGCGCAGTCGGGTCGACCCGGCGATCGATTCGACCTCGTACCACGAGGTGCGGCGTCGAGAGGTGCAGCGTCGAGGCGCGTGTCGTCGGTCATCGTGGTCCCCCTGGATCGATCCCCGAGCCTGCCAGACCGTCGCCGCGCTGAGCGAACACCCGCAGCGGCGGACGGATCGACTGTCCCACCCCGGTGAGAGCCTCGTCTCATGAGCGAGTCGACCGGAGTCACACAGCAGTTCGCCAGTTTGCCTTGTACGATCGAGGGCATGGAGTCACACGGCGACGTTCGGGTCTCTGCCAGGGGGCAGATGAGCCTTCCTGCCGCAGCCCGGCATCGTTGGGCGCTCGACGCTGGAGGCCGCGTCGGCTACCTGGACCTCGGCGACGCCATCGTGCTCGTCCCGGGCGGGATCGACGAGCTGCGTCGCGAGTTGTTCGGGCAGATCACCGACGACGTCTGGGAAGCGGCGGCACGCGGCTTCGGTGACTCTGACCTGGCCACTCAATGAACAGGGTCGTCGACGACCGGATGCTCGTCGACTTCATCACCGATCCGACGGACATTCCTCTGGGCACATGGACCACTGGTCTCTGGTACCTGCGGCTCTGTCAGGCTGTGCTGTCCACCACTCGACCCCCATCCGGCCAGCTCTCCGCTCCGATTGCTGCGCTTCCCGACGACCGACGTGAGGCGGCGCTTCGCTCTCTTGTCGAGCTGCCCCACGCGATCGGGCTGGTGAGCCTGCGCGAGCTGGGGCCGCGAATGAGTCAGCTCCGCGAGCGCCATCGGCTCAATCTGCTGTCGCTGGAAGCACTCGCCGCTGCCGAACACCTGGGTGCGACGCTGACGCTTCGAACAGAGTCCCCGCAGCTGCAGGCCGCAGCGGCGACAGAGGGCATCGGCGTCGATGTCAGTCGCTAGTGTCCGGTGGCGATGCGGCGACTCGGGCAGGATCAGCTGAAACGGCTTCGAGCGCTGCACGCCGCAGCGGCAGCTGGCGAATCGCTCGAGGCCGACGCTGTTCGTGCCGAGGTCGTAGAACTCGCGGCGCTGACGCCGGCGTGGGTCG
>JAHDHM010000443.1 GCA_020631315.1 Acidimicrobiales bacterium | reverse complement strand
CAGCTACGCCGAGGAGTGGCTGTTCGATCACGGCATCGCCGTGCCGCTGCACTTCCTGACGCCCCGGTTCGACCTGCCGGTGATCCCGGTCAACATCAACTGTCAGGGCCCACCACTCGTGCCGCTGCACCGTGCGTGGGCGTTCGGCGAGGCGCTGCGGCGAGCCTGCGACGCCCAGCCCGAGAAGATCGCCCTCGTCGGCACCGGTGGCATCTCACACTGGCCGGCGACGCCCGACTCGGGGAAGATCAACGAGGAGTGGGACCGGGACTTCCTCGATCGTTGGTGCCGCAACGACCGTGACGCGCTGCTCGACTACGACGACCTGACCGTCTACCGAGACGCCGGCCAGGGCGGGTTCGAGATCCGCACGTTCCTGACCGTCAGCGCCGCGGCCGGAGGTGCGCAGGGCACAGTCCACTTCTGCGAGCCGATCCCGATCTTCGCCGTCAGCTGCACGATTGCCAGCTACGACCTGAGCTCTGTATCCGCAGCGCCAGCGACGACCTGACGTGAGCAGTCGGGGCTACCACCAGGAGCGGGGTGACACGCCACCGCCGCCGGCGGGCTGCCCCGTGCACTCGACGTGGAGCCCGCTCGACGACGAGTACCTGGCCGATCCGTACGCCGTCGCCGCGGCGCTGCGTGACCGGCACGGCGTGTTCTACGCCGAACAGCTCGGCTACCTGGTGGTCACGGAGATGGCCGAGATCGAGCGCATCTTCACGGACCACGAGACGTTCGCGTCGACCAACGTCCAAGACCCGGTGTTCCCGTTGGCCGACGAGGCCAAGGCCATCCTCGCCGCCGAGGACTTCGATCCCGTCGCCGTCATGTCGAACCGACCGGAGCCCGATCACGGCCGCATCCGGGTCTACACCCGGGCCGGGTTCTCGAACCGTCGGATCCGCACGCTCGAGCCGTACATCCGTCGTCGGAGCCGTGAGCTGATCGACGACATGCTCGCGGCCGGCTCATCGACCGAGTTCGTCGCGGCGTTCGCGTTCCCGCTGCCGGGCGAGACGGTGTTCCGGTTCATCGGGTTCCCCGAGTCCGACGACGAGCTGTTGAAGGACTGGTGCGGGGAACGCAAGGCATTCTCATGGGGGCGGCCGAGTGTCGAACAGCAGACCGAGTTGGCCGCGCAGATGCTGGCGTACTGGCGGTACTGCCGCGAGTTCACCGCGTCGAAGCGGGCCGACCGTGGCGACGACTTCGCGTCGGAGCTGATCACGGCCCACGAGGCCAACCCCGACGACATGACGTATCGAGAGGTCGAGTCGATCGTCTACGGCCTCTCGTTCGCCGGTCACGAGGCGGTGACGGCGTTGATCTGCAATGCGCTGCAGTGTCTGCTCCCCCGGCGTGATGTGTGGGCCGAGTTGTGCGCCGATCCGAGCCTCATCCCGAACGCGGTCGACGAGGTGCTGCGGTTCAACTCGAGCCAGATCTCGTGGCGACGGGTGACGACCGCCGACACCACGGTGGGTGGCTACGACGTGCCGGCCGGGACATCGGTGTTCCTCAACTTCGCATCGGCCAACCGCCAGGCCGACATCTGGGACGACCCCGACACGTTCGACATCCACCGGCCGAACGCCAACCGCCACATCAGCTTCGGCAAGGGCGTCCACTACTGCCTGGGCGCGATGTTCGCGAAGACCGAGACCGCCCTGATGCTCGAAGCCCTCACCGAGCGCGTCCCGACACTGCGCCTCGTCGACGACCAGGAGTTCCACTACTCCCCCAACATCACCTTCCGCGGCCCCACCCAGCTGCACGTCGCCTGGTAGTCGCTCGGCTTCGCCTCGCGGAACGCTTCCCGCGATCTGAATGCCTCCAGCGCGCGACTCCCCGATCTGAAGGCGGATTTCGCGCATAATGCGCGCTGCGACCACGCAGATCGTGAGGTCCGGCGTTCCGCGGAACGCTCGATCGGCCCAGGGCGTTCGCCGAAGGCGAAGGCCGGAAGCGACGGCGAAGCCGGAGCGACGTTCCGCGGAACGCTCGCCGTCGGATCCAGCCGCGTACAGTCGGCGCATGGCCGAGACAGCGGAAAGCGAGAGCAGCGACACCGTCAGGAACGTGTTGTTCATCATGTGTGACCAGCTGCGGGCCGATGCGCTGAGCTGTCACGGCGGGCTGATCGACACGCCCAACATCGACGCTCTGGCCGCACGTGGTGTGCGCTTCGATCGGTCGTACGTGCAGGGTGCGGTGTGCGGTTCGTCGCGGATGAGCTTCTACACGGGTCGCTACGTGCAGTCGCACGGGGCTCGGTTCAACACGATCCCGCTCGCCATCAACCAGCGCACGATGGGCGACCACCTCCGTCCTCTCGGCGTCCGTACCGCCCTCGTCGGCAAGACCCACATGGCGGCTGATCGGCAGTCGATGGAGTGGCTCGGCCTCGACCCGGAGGCTCCCGAGACGATCTACCTGGCCGAGTGCGGCTTCGAGCCCGCCGAGCGTGACGACGGGTTGCATCCTGAGACCCGGCGTGGCCGTCTCACCCTGCCGTACAACAGGTTCCTGCAGGAGCACGGCTACGGCGGCGACAACCCGTGGCACACCGCGGCGAACGCCGTGATCGACGCCGACGGGAAGCACACGTCGGGCTGGCTGCTGCGGGCGTCGCCGTTCCCGTCGATCGTGCCGGATGAGTTGTCCGAGACCGCCTACATGACCGACAAGGCGATCGACTTCATCCGTGAGGCCGGCGACGAGC
>JAHDHM010000442.1:2484-2729 GCA_020631315.1 Acidimicrobiales bacterium | reverse complement strand
CGATACGGCTTGCCCCACGGGTCGGGCAGCCGGGGGCCATCAGGGTCCTCCGGGTTGGCGACCGTCCACCGGTCCTGTTTCGCCTGGAGTTCGGCGCCGGTGATGGAACCGACGTAGCCGAGGATGTGGGCGGCACGGGCACCGTAGGGGTACTCGCGAACAAGGTCCTGCTCCACCTTCACGCCGGGGAACGTGTTGGGGCGTTCGCCGATGAAGATGAGGAGCTCCTCGTCCACGTCTCGGGC
>JAHDHM010000442.1:0-2474 GCA_020631315.1 Acidimicrobiales bacterium | reverse complement strand
TGGGGATGTCCTCGAATTGCCGGAAGGACGGGTCGTTGAAGGCTCGTTCGAGGTCGGCGAGCTTGGTGAGCTGACCCGAACCCGAAAGTTCCCGGGCGAGTTCGGTGAACATCTCCTGTCGGAACGCGTCCTGGTCCTCGCTCGACCGGACATTGGCATCGACCAGCGCGATGCGCAGCTCCTCGGGGTTGACCGTGACGATCGTGGACAGCCGGTTGTCCACCAGCACGTTTCCGTTGACGTCCAACACGCGGCCGCGCGGTGCCTGCGTTCGGATCGTCTCCCGGATGTTGAGCGTGGCGACCTCTTGCAGCTGGTCGGATTCGAGAGCCTGGAGGTACCACAAGCGGCCGAAGAGCGCGACGAACAGGGATACGGCCACCACGCCGAGGATGCGCATCCGGAGCCTGCTGGAGTCTTCCACTGCCCTCAGTTCACCACGCTTTTCGCCGGTGTGGACCGCGCGTACGTGGACGACCCTGCGGCGACCCACGCGTACGCCTGCTGCACAGGGAAAGACAACGCGATGTTGACGACGGCGACGATCAGCGCAACCCGCAAGAGCCCCCACGTGACGAACTGCTCGGCGCCAAGAACGGCGAGGCCGAACCCGTATCCGCAGATACCGAGCACCGAGCCGATTCCGGCCGTGAGCGGACCGACCCGTGGGTCCTGCGAGTCGACCGATTGGGAGAACAGGCCGGCACCGTGCCCGAGCGCCCCGTACACACCCGCAGCAAGCCCGAACGGCCCGGGAGACATCAGATCGACCAGCAGCCCGCAGATGAAACCGTGGCGTCCACCGAAGTTGGGACCGCCGAGCGCCCCTCCCATGATCGCGGCGAGGAGCATCACGTCCGGCGCGACACCGAAGGGTCGCAGGTGCGCGAACAGCGTGATGTGCAGGACGAACAACACCAGCACGACGGCGGTGCCGCGACTTCGGCTCATCGGGCGACCCCCGTGGGCGTCTCGTCGACCTCGGCGCCAGGCTCGATCAGCACGACGCTGACAAACCGGAGGTCGCTGGGGTCGGCGGCAAGGTCGACCGTGACGGTCGTGGTGGAGACGTCGTCTTCGACGCTCGTGCCGGTCACCGTTCCGATGATGATGTTGGGTGGGAACAGGCTGCGCTCCGAGCGAGTGGTGACGACGGGATCCCCGTCGCTGATCGCGGCTCGGCCATCGATGCCCTGCATGATGCGGATGATCTCGTTGGACCCCTGCCCTCGCGCGAGCCCGATCTCGCCGGCCACCTCGGCGCCGATCACGAAGTCCGGGTCGGACACGAGCCGCACGGTCGACGACGTGCGGTCCGCCTGCTCGACGCGACCGACGAGGCCGGCGGCGGTCACCACCGCCATGTCGTTCTGGACGTTGTCTGCGGTTCCGACTTCGATCTCGATCACCGACGTTCCGAAGTTGCCGACCTGACCGCGCCGGACGCGGGCGAGCAGCAACGGGTACGCCTCGGTGCTTTCGAGCCCAGCCTCCTGGAGCAACGCCTCGTAGTCGCCCCGGTCGATTCCGGACCGCACGAGTTCGCCGCGAAGGCGGTCGATTTCATCCCGAAGCTCCTGGTTCTCGACTTCCAGATCGTCGAATTCGGTGGCTCCTCGCCACAGCCCGGTGAGCGGCGACAGGATTCTGGCACCGCCGTCACGTACCGGGCTGACGACCTCTCGGGCGCCGGTTTGGATCGTGCCGAGGGGCCCGAAACTCTGGAAGTCGAGGGTGATGAGTGTGACCGCGGCAAGCACGATCATCGCCAGGGTCACCCGTCGACGCCCCGAGTCCTGGGGTGCGGCCATTCAGCGAGGGGGAATCAGATCGAGCTTGAACTGAACAAGACGCCGCGCAGCGACTCGAACTCTTCAAGACTCTGACCGGATCCGAGTGCCACTGCGTCGAGTGGCCGATCGGCGATGAACACGGGCATGCCGGTCTCGTCGCGAAGTCGGACGTCGAGACCGTGGAGGAGTGCACCGCCACCGGCGAGGCAGACACCCCGTTCCATGATGTCGGCCGCCAGCTCGGGTGGGGTCTGATCGAGGGTCATCTTCACCGCATCGCAGATGGCGGCGACCGGTTCGGCCAGCGCCTCTCGGATGTCCACGGTGGAGAGTTCGATCGTCTTCGGAAGGCCGGTGACGAGGTCTCGACCCCGAACCTCTGCCTTCAGTTCGGCCTTGAGCTTCCATGCGGAGCCGAGGGCCTTCTTGATTTCCTCTGCGGTGCGGTCGCCGATGGCGACGCTGTATTCCTTCTTCGTGTACTGGACGATTGCGTCGTCCAGTTCGTCGCCGCCGACACGAATGGACTGGCTGGCAACCACGCCACCCAGCGAGATCACGGCGACTTCGGTGGTGCCGCCGCCGATGTCGACGATCATCGACCCGGTGGGTTCCTGCACGGGCAGCCCGGCGCCGATCGCGGCGGCCATCGGCTCTTCGATGATGTAGGCGGGCTTGCGG
>JAHDHM010000441.1:926-2730 GCA_020631315.1 Acidimicrobiales bacterium | reverse complement strand
CGGAAGCGGTCGCGTTTGCGGAGGATCGTCAGCCAGGAGAGGCCCGACTGGAAGCCTTCGAGGCAGATCTTCTCGAACAGCCGATCGGCGTTCGTGGTGGGACGGCCCCACTCGTGGTCGTGGTACGCGAGGTAGTCCTCGTGTCCGGTCGGCCAGCCGCAGCGAATCGGTGTATCCACGCCCGCAACCTACACCCGCGCCACGATCGAACAACAACCACTTCACGCGGTTGCGTCACCACACCTGGGGGCAGCCCCCATCTGGACGTGGAGCAGCGGAGAACGTGGAAAACACAGGGCGCATGGACCCTTCAGGCGTGTGGCGGGTTACGCGCGGAGGGTGGGTCAGCAGACGGGATCGAGGGGATCGTCGTCGAAGAGATCGTCGAGCCAGTTCAGGCCGGCCGCCGGGTGATAGCGGTACCGACGACGACGCAGACGCTCGGTGTCGAGGTCGACGACGTTGGTTTCCTCCGCCGGAGCAACCTCGTGCTCATCGACGTCGTCGACGAGATCGGGCCCCGCAGGGACGAGGTGCAGATGACGTGCCATGGGGTTCTCATCGGCACGACCCCGCCGATTCTGAAGCGAACCGATCCCTCAACGCGATGTCAGTCGTGTTACGACGCCAACTCCCGGA
Organism: Acidimicrobiales bacterium; assembly: GCA_020631315.1. Next base: position 2,091 of record JAHDHM010000441.1, on the reverse strand, counting down.
GCAAGGCGAGATCGGCCTCGTCGGGCTGGCCTGCGAGCCTCGACTGCGTCGTGACGCCCGTTTCCCACACCGCAAACGCCTCGGCGAAATCACCGGCGCCAGTGGCGAAATCCGGCGCCGACTCGTTCGGCCACCAGGTCGTCGAACCGGCCAGCCCGCGCTGCGCCAACCAGCGGTCCCGGTCGTCGGGCGAGTTCAACTCGACATCGATCACGTGCCCCAACTCATGGGCCAGCACCCGATGCAGCGAGGCCGGCGTGTCCGAGTCCCGCACGAAGACCTCGATGCGATGCTCGGCCGGATAGGTCAGTGCACGAAGGCCGTTGCGAGGGCCGAGGAAGTCGATCTGCAGGTTCGGGAACATCGCCTGCCAGTCGTAGCGGAGGAGCGCAAGTGCCTGCTCCTCGATCGACGGAGGCGGCGCCGTCGTGGTCGTCGCCGGAGCGAGCGTCGACGGCGTGACCGACGCAGGGGCCACGGCGACGTCGAGCGAGGTGCTCGGGGTGACGATGGTGGTCGGCGGTGTGCTCGAGGTCGTGGGCGCCGGCGTCGGCGATGCCGACGCGGTCACCTCCCCATCGGGCCCGAGGGCCGCGCCGAGCACGTTCAACGGAAGGTCGGCCACCGGCGCCGCCTCGACCGCTCCGGCAACCTCGACGGCCACATCGGGGGCGGCTTGCACGGCATCCGCCGCCGGTTCGACGAGCGCGATGGATGTCATGACCAGCACCAGCCCGACCACGCCTCCACGTCCCCTCACCAACCCTTGTGTAGAACACTGCGATCAGTGACGCAAAATGAGAATGGCCCGACGCCCCGTGACCGGGGCGTCGGGCCGAAATCGTTGATTTCTCAGGCCAGGAACTCGGCGATCCGATCCTTCGGTCGACCGATGATCGCCTTGTCGCCGCGGACCACCACCGGTCGCTGCAGCAGCGCCTTGCGTTCGCTCAGAAGGTCGATGACCGCCTCGGGATTGCCGACGTAGTCGTCTGCGTTCAGCTCGAGCTTCTTGAACTGCGAGTCCTTTCGGACGAGGTCCTCGACCGGATCCTCGAGACCGGCGACGATCTTCTCCAGCGCCGCCCGATCAGGCGGCTCCTTCATGTAGAGCACGACATCGTGGTCCACGCCCAGATCCTCGGCGACCGCCAAGGCATTTCGG
>JAHDHM010000441.1:0-844 GCA_020631315.1 Acidimicrobiales bacterium | reverse complement strand
GTCCACGCCCAGATCCTCGGCGACCGCCAAGGCATTTCGGGACGAACCTCAATGAGGGTTGTGGTAGATCGTGACGTCAGCCATCGGCCATGTCTCCTCTGTTGCGAACTCGAACTCAGATCGCGTCGGACCCGAGTTCTCCGGTGCGGATGCGGGCGACGACCTCGATCGGTGTGACCCACACCTTGCCATCCCCGATCTTCTCGGTGCGAGCCCCGCTCATGATGGCTTCGACGGCGGCATCGACCTGATCGTCATCGACGATCACCTCGATGCGAGTCTTCGGGGTGAACAGCACGCGGTACTCGGTGCCCCGGTAGGTCTCGCTGTGACCGCCCTGGCGGCCGAATCCCTGCACCTCGGAGACCGTCATTCCCTGGATGCCCGCCCCGGCGAGCGCGTCCTTGACGTCGTCGAGCTTGAACGGCTTGATCACCGCGGTCACGAGCTTCATCGGATCTCCAATTGCTGGCCCACACCCTTGACTGTAGACGGCTCACTCATCGACGGCCTCCTGTACGGAGGCCGTTGCGCGGGCCGCCGCTCGCCGCGCGTTCGACATCGCGTCGCCGTCGGAACCGCCGACCCCGACACCCTCGCCATCGAGCGCCATCCACAGGACGGCACCAACGGCGCCACCGATCAGCGGGAACACGATGAACGCCCACAGTTGGCTGAGCGACTCTCCGCCGGCGAACAGCGCCATGCCGAGCGAGCGCACCGGGTTCACCGATGTGTTGTCGACGGGAATCGTGACCAGGTGGATGAGGGCGAGGACGATGCCCACGTGCAGACCGACAGTGGCCTTCGACGCGTAGTCCTTGTTCGTCGTGCTCAGCACGGT
>JAHDHM010000440.1 GCA_020631315.1 Acidimicrobiales bacterium | reverse complement strand
CGATGTGGCTGACGCAGTACGAGGGCCTCGTTCGCGGCGAGCTGACCTACGACTCGGTCGGCCAGCCGATCGCCGTCCACGGCGAGGCGTATCCCGCGGGCGATGCCTGGTTCTTGCACGAGTTCGGTGACGATGGCCGAGTCTCCGGCACGCTCGTCCTGGACTCCGTCGTCGACGGCGAGGTCGCGCAGGCGAGCTGGGGCGAGCTCGACCTTGAGCTCACCCTCGAGGGAATCGACGAGACCCCCACCTTCTTCGACCCGCTCGTACGACCCGGGCGCTACGAGTACTCGTTCGGCCCGTTCCCCGGCGACGACCCCTGCTGCGGTCCGACCGGCACGCTCGAGATCAGCGCCGTCACGTCGGACACGGTCACCATCGAGATCGAGAACGTGACCGGGGGACCCGGCTTCAACCTCGCCATCATCGAACCGATCGCGGTGCCGCTCGACGGCAACGTCGCTCGCTACGAACTGGCCGACGATCTGGTGGACTGCGCGTTCGAGATCGAGATCTTCGATGGGTATGCCCACGTCCGCCACGTCGATGAACGGTACGAGTGTCTGTTCGGCAACGCAGCCGGAGTCGAGGGCATCTATGTCCTCACCGAGCAGTTCGTGACGGCCGAGGAGTCGCCGTTCGCCGGGGACGCCGTGCTCACGTCGGACAGCTTCGGCGGGGTCACCCTCGGCATGACGTGGGCCGAGCTCGCCGCCGACTTCGGGGCTCCCGCCTACGACCCGGCGACGGCCGATGAGATCTCCCCGGGCTGCAACTACGTGCAGATCACCGGCGATCCGTGGAGCCCGTGGTTCATGATGCTCGGCGATGGCGAAGCGGCCGTCGTCTCTCGCATCGAGCTGGTGCGGGACGATCAGGTCACCGCCGCCGGCATCGGCCTGGGCAGCACCATCGACGACATCCGTGCGGCGTACGCCGAGCTGACCACGGCGCCCCACGTCTATCTGGGCGACGGCGCCGAGTACGTCACCGTCGTGGATGCCACCGACCCGGACTCCACGGTCCTCTTCGAAACCGACACCTCGGGTGAGGTCATCGCCGTGCGCAACGGCTTCCTCGACCCGATCCGCTGGATCGAAGGCTGCGCCTGAGCTGCGCCCGGGCGGTCAGTCTCGGGTGCGTTCGCCGACGTAGACGATCTCGTCAGACGGGGTTGTGGGGCTTGGCGCCTGCTCGATGCTGATCGCCACGATGTCCACGTTCTCGACGGCGATGTCCCAGGCCTTGTCCACGTCGGTCCACTCGGTGATGTTGCCGACGAATTCGGGCGCGTCGCCGTCGTGGCGGATCACCCACAGCACGTAGAGCTCGGGATCCTCGAGCGCCGTGAAGTTCGCGTTGTCGAGGGCCACGCCGCCCTCGGTGTTGGAGAGCAGCACGTCCACGCGGCCGAGGTCGCCATCGAGGGTGATGACTTCCGCGTCGCTGGCGGTGGCGATGATCTCCACGCGGTTCTCGCTGAACACGCCCGATGCCCACAGGCCGAAGACCAGCCCGGCAACGGCCGCGGCCGCAGCGAGCCATCGGCCGCGACGTCGACTGTTCAGATCTTCGACGGTGGCGAGCTCGGGCTCGGTCGGGGCGAGCGGTTCCGCAGCCGCGACCGACAGTTGTTCTTCGAGGTCGGCGAGCCCGAGCACGGTGTCGGTGAGCCGGAACAGTTCGTTCTGGCAGTCGACGCACGTGTCGAGGTGTGCCTCGAACGCGGCGGCGTCCGCTTCGTCGATCGCTCCGAGGGCATAGGCGCCGACGAGTTCGTGCAGTTCGTCGCTCATCGGCCCTCCTCCAACAGATCGGCCAACCGCAGCATGCCGCGGCGGATGCGTGACTTCACCGTGCCCTCGGGCTGGCCCAGTTCCGCGGCCACCTGCGTATAGGAGAGGTCGTGGAAGAAGGCGAGCTCGATGGGTCGACGCTGCTCCTCCGGGAGCTCGGCGAGGGCGGCCGCGACGGCGCTGCGGTCGGCGAGCGAGTCGCCGTGGTCGTCGAGAACGTGGGAGGTGGAGGTCATCTGGAGGGTTGCTCGTTGCATTCGCCGCCCTGCCCGTTCTTCGACACGGACGAGATCGACGGATGTGTTGCGGCTGATGACCGACAGCCAGGCGATGACGGACCCTCGTTCGGCATCGAACCGGTCGGCTTGCTGCCAGACCTTCACGAACACGCGCTGCACGGCGTCGTCGGAGAGGTCTCGGTTGTGCACCACCGCAATGCATCGGGACCGGACGAACGGAGCGGTGCGGCGGACGAGCTCATCGAAGGCGACCTCATCCTGCTGGGCGATGCGGCCAACCAGTCGCCGGAGTTCGTCGGCATCGGGTGCCGCCGATGCCTGTTCGCGCTCCCCGGCCATCGCCGCATCGTAGTGCTGGCCGACGCGTGTCGGTCAACCAGCCGGGGCATCGTCCAGGTGACCGTCGACCAGGCTGAAGACCCTGTCGGCGTGTGCGAGCGGCACCGAGTCGTGCGTGGCAATGAATGCGGCCACTCCGTGGCTTTCGACCAACGCCGCCAGCACCTCGATGATCTCCGCTCCGGTCCGCGAGTCGAGCTGACCGGTCGGTTCGTCGGCCAGGAGCAGGCGGGGGCGGTTGGCGAGCGCCCGGGCGATGGCGACTCGCTGCTGTTCTCCACCCGAGAGCTCACCGGGCCGGTGGTCGGTTCGATGACCGAGCCCGACGAGTTCGAGGAGCGTGCGGGCGCGTTCGATCC
>JAHDHM010000439.1 GCA_020631315.1 Acidimicrobiales bacterium | reverse complement strand
GTCGGCCAGGTCACAGCCGACGATCCGGCCGAGCTCCTCGGGCGGCAGCGAGCCACCCGACGACAGCAGATCGAGGTAGCGGCTCACGAAGTCCGAGCCCTGGATCTCGTACTGGCGATACACCGACAGCGCGAGCAGCTGGCCGTAGGCGTACGCGTAGACGTAGCCCGGCACCGCGATGAAGTGCGGGATGTAGCTCCACCAGTCCCGGTAGCCCTCGGACAACGTGACCGAGTCACCCAGCATCGCCGCCTGCGTCTCGATCCACAGGTCGCCGAACCGGTCGGTCGAGAGCTCGCCGACCTCGCGACGTTCGGCGTGGACGACGTGCTCGAACCGGTTCATGGCGGTCTGACGGAACACCGTCGCGATCGAACCCTCGATGTTCTCGACCAACAGGGCCAACTTCTCCGCCGGGTCGGTCGTCTGCTCGAGCATCGACTGGAACGTGAGTGTCTCGCCGAACACCGACGCGGTCTCAGCGAGCGTCAGCGGCGTCATGAAGTGGAAGACGCCCTGCTGACGGCTCATCGATGCATGGCACCCGTGGCCGAGCTCGTGGGCGAGCGTCATGACGTCACGGCTGCGACCCGTCCAGTTCAGGAACAGATACGGGTGCGCCGACGGCACCGTGTAGCTGCAGAACGCGCCCGGCCGCTTGCCCGGCCGCATCGGCGCGTCGATCCAGTCGTTGTCGAAGAACTCACGGGCGACGGACAACAGGTCCGGAGAGAAGTCGCCGTAGGCATCGAGGACCAACGTCGACGCCTCGTCCCAGCCGATGCGCCGCTCCGAGTCGGCGACCGACGCCATCCGGTCGTAGTCGAACAACTCGTGGCCGAGGATCTCACGCTTCAGGCGATACCAGCGCTGCGGGATGTCATAGCGACCGACCACGGCGTCGACGAGGGCCTGCACCGAGTCGTCGGTCGCCTCGTTCGCGAGGTTCCTCGACGACACCCACGTCGGATAGCCACGCAACCGGTCATCGACCGCCTTGTCCTGCAGCAGCGTGTTGAACACGAACGCCCGCGTAGCCAAGCCAGGCTGCAGACCTGCGGTGACCGCAGCAGCAGCGCCGGCACGGGTCTCGCGATCCGGGGCAGCCAACAACGACAGCGCCTCCTCGAGCGACGCCGTGCGCGTCGCGTCGGCATCGCCGTCGGGCAGCTCCACACGGATCTCCGAGCTCAGCTGCGAGAACAGACGGGACCACGCCGAGGCACCGGTGACCGACTTCTCGGTGAGCAGCGACTCCTCGGCCTCGGAGAGCAGATGGTCCTTGTACCTGCGCTCGCCTCGGAGGTGATGGGCACAGAACGCCAGCGCATCATCGGCCAGCAGCTCGTCCGCGCGCTCGTCGGACACCGCCGCCCACTCGAGATCGACGAACAGGATCCGCGTCGCCAGCTGCGCACCGGCCTCCTGAACGCGCTGCATCAGCGCACCGTCGGACGAGTCGACCGAGAAGCGCAGCTGCGCGTACGAGCCGGCCCGCGTCATGGCCTCGTGGTACGCCTCGACCTTGCGCATGAGCGTCGCCAACCCTGCAGCGTCGAGGTCGGCGATCGTGCCTCTTGCCGCGGCGATGTCGTCGGCGAGGCCCGCAGCACGCTCCAACAGCTCGTCGACGCTCTCGTCGGCCACGAGTTCGTCGAGGTTCCACGCGATGGTCGCTGCGGTCAGGTCGTCGTCGGCTGCAGGCGCTGTGTCGGTCACTGGAGACTCCCGGGGGCGAGATGCGTCAGCGGGCAGCAGACGCCACCCACCACGAGTGTGCCGCAGCCTATGGAGGCGAGGGGGATTCCCCCGTCCGCGGCAGCGCCCGCATCCACTCCCAGGCGGCCTCGATCTGCGGTGCGAGGTCGTCGATCGAGCCGGAGTTGTCGATCACGAAGTCGGCGACCTCGAGGCGTCGTTCACGAGATGCCTGATTCGCGATGCGCGCTCGTGCATCGGCTTCGTCGAACCCACGGTGCTCGAGCAGACGAGCGACCTGGGTCTCGACCGGCACGTCGACGACGAGAATCCCCGACACGTCGTAGCGAGGCTTGCCGTCCTTGATGCCTTCGACCAGCAGTGGGATGTCGAGCAGCACGACGTCGTCCTCGCCTGCCGCAGCAATGGCGGTCAGGATCGCCTCCCCCACCTTGGGGTGCACGATCTTGTTCAGATCGGCGAGCGCGTCCTTGTCGTTGAACACGATGTCGGCCACCGCAGCTCGGTCGAGCTGACCGTCGGCACCGACGATGCCGTCGCCGAAGCGTTCCACCATCGCCACGAACACCGGCATGCCCGGCTCCTGCAGCGACTTGGTGATCGCGTCGGCGTCAACGAGCACGGCGCCCCTCGAGAGGAGCGCCGTGCTGACCGTTGACTTGCCGCTCCCGATGCCGCCGGTCAGACCCACTGCGATCATGGGACGACGGCTCCGGTGCGTGTTGTGTGAAGGGTGCGGGCCCGGAGCCCGTCAGCCCTCGTCGCCGAGGACGCCGGCCGGGTCGTCGCCCGCGCCGTACTCGGCCACTGCCTGACGGTAGGCCTCTTCGCCGTACTGCTCGTAGTACTCGCGCCAGGCCTGGCGGGCTTCCTCGGTGTAGTCGACGACACCCTCTTCGTTGGTGGCGAGGCTCTCGTCACCGACGTAGTTGCCCTCTGCGTCGTACTTGTCGGCGCCGAACGCCTCCTGGTACTCGGCAGCCACGACGCCACCCTCGGCAGCCTGCTTGATCGACAG
>JAHDHM010000438.1:2524-2741 GCA_020631315.1 Acidimicrobiales bacterium | reverse complement strand
GGTTTCGCGGAGACCTCGGTGGCAATGCCGCCCCGTACGTTCTGCGCCAGCGTCACCTCGATGTCGTCCACGGCGTCGCCGAGCGCGGCAACGTGGTCCGCCAGCTCGCCGACCAGGTGTTCCGCGAAGATCCGCCGGTCGCGATACGTCGTCAGCCAGAGCTTCAACGACTTCGATTCGATGGCCGCGGTGACGGCGGTGTAGCTGATCGTGGCCG
>JAHDHM010000438.1:1128-2514 GCA_020631315.1 Acidimicrobiales bacterium | reverse complement strand
ATGTCGGGCTGAATGCCCTCGACGGCAGGACACAACGCCTGGAGCTCGTCGGTGCGAAACACCACCCGGACGGGCCGATCAACCGGGAATGTGTCGAGGCGGCCGTACTCGGCCTGTTCGACCGTACGGCCGAGCATCAGTTCGTCGCTCATGGCGGCTGAGCCTATCCCTCAGGGCACAGCGGGGGGCCGCCGCGGTTCGCTCATCGGTCGCCGGTCCGGAAGCCTTCCGGGGTCTGGCCGGTCCAGTCGTGAAACGCGCGGAAGAACGAGGTCGGTTCATCGAAGCCGAGGAGGAAGGAGATCTCCCGGTAGGAGAGCAACGTGGTGCTCAGGTAGTGGCGTGCCAGCTTCTCTCGAGTCGCCTGGACGATGGCCCGAACCGGGGCGCCCGAGCGGTCGGGTCGTCCCAAGCCCAACGGACGACCAGCCCATCCGCCCTCTCGGCCGCGGTCATGGAAACCGGTGCCATGAGCCGCTTGTGTGTCGCCAGCCGCTCGACGGCGCTCGCCAGGGTCGAACTGCACAATGCCGCAAACACCGGTGGAGCGAACGCCTCCGGGCTGACCGCCTGACCGATCTTGAGTGCAAGGAGCGGATCGCCCGCCAGGTCGTCGACGGCCTGACCGAGCGCAAAGTACTCGGCCACCGTGAGGCGGGACGTTTCCTGATGCAGGATCTCGAGGGGGAGGCCGGTTCGGCGCAAGGCGTCTTCCGCGTTGATGCCGACGTCACCGAGCATGATCAGCCAGCCACGGTCGAGAGTGATGTCGCGTGCGTCGTCCATGGTCGTTCCCAGCCCACCCTACGTCATCGGCTCGCTCCGCCTTCGCCGGTCACGCCACCTCACATGTCGCAGACGACGCGGTGACGTGCTTCGCCATCACGTTGGCGCATATTGCGATTCAGTCGGCGTCGCCGGCTCCATAGAGTCGCTGCATGCAGACGCCCGCAGACCACCCGATGCTCGTACTCGCCGACCAATGGGCCGCTCATCTCGGCTACTACGACAACACGATCGATCTCGACGTCGACGACCTCAGCGGATTCACCACCGCGAGCTGTGCATTGACGGCCCATGCCCCGTTGTGGGGCGTGAAGGAGGGAGCGGAGGAGGCCGTGCCGGTGGCAGAGGTCCGACGACGGCTCTCTCGGATGCTGCGGTTCGGGCGGCCGGTGCGGCACGACATGCACCTTGCGGCGCATCGAGACGGAAACGAACTGGCGCTCTTCTTCCGGCTCCAGCTGCGGGCGCGGTTCATCCCCGTCACCCTCCGTACGCTCCCGCTCGTGCTCGTCTTCCGAGCTGTCGACATGGGGGATGGACTTCGAATCGACGAGGTCCACGAGTGGGCGGCCGCAGACGCTGCTGCCGTAGTGCGACTCC
>JAHDHM010000438.1:586-1118 GCA_020631315.1 Acidimicrobiales bacterium | reverse complement strand
GGCTGGCCTGACGACACGACGATGCAACCGCACGGTGCGTTCGGCGCCAGATCCTGAGCTGGGCGCCGCTGCCGGCCACGGAGCTCCCTGGGAGCCGCCGCTGAGGACCAGGACGGGCCGGTTCGCCCGCGGCAACGTGCCCGCAGATCATTCGACCGAGATGGCGTTGACCCAGAACGTGCCGTCGAGCACGCACTTCATGCGCACGCCGTCGGGGGTCGTTGCGTTGCACACCCCTTGGGTCCCGTCGCCCTGAGCAACCACCCAGTTGGTGTGCGCCAGGAGGACGTAGTGGAACGAGTCGCGAAGGTTCGCCTGAATCTCCCTCCAGAGCGCAATTCGTTCCGCTTCGTCCTCGGTGCTTCGTTGCTCGACCAGAAGCGCATCGCGGGCCGGATCGCAGGTCCGGGAGAAGTTGAGCGACAAGAACCCGATCGAGTCGCACAGGAAGTAGACGACCTCGTTGGCGGGTTCGGGGGACCCATGCGTGCGCCAGAGTGCGATGTCGTACCCGCCGGTGACCACCGCTTGC
>JAHDHM010000438.1:0-576 GCA_020631315.1 Acidimicrobiales bacterium | reverse complement strand
AGCTGATCCTGCGGCACCACGCTCGAGGAGAAGTTGAAGATCGGTTCGTACCCGGACTGCAGCACCGATGCGCTGTTCTCGTTCGTCACGTTGGGCCCACCGGCCAGGAACGTGACGTCCACCTTGCCGTCGGTGCACTGCTCGGGCAGATCGCCGCAGTAGCTGTCGATCAGCACCCGGGCGCCATCGGGGTCGTCCGTCGCCTGCGTGATCGACGGGTCGTGCCACTTGGAACTCGGAGGCCAGAGCGAGTCGGCCCGCGTTGACGCCCCTCGGCGGATGAACTCGTCGTAGTCGCCCTCGGGGAAGGCCAGCGTGGCCGCTTCCCGAACTCGGAGGTCGTCGAACGGGGGGAGTGCGCCATTCATGACCAGCATGGTTTCCTGACCCGAGTCGTCCTCGACGCGGGTCACGCCATCGTCTTCTCGCAGCTCGAGGATGCCTTCGGCCGACGTCGCATGGATGACATCGAGGTCGCCCACGGCCAGCTGGCTCACGCGAGCCCCCTCTCGTGGCAGCGGGTAGATCTCCACGTCGTCTGCGAACACGCCGTCCGCACCGATCCAATCCGGGTTC
>JAHDHM010000031.1:6473-17275 GCA_020631315.1 Acidimicrobiales bacterium | reverse complement strand
CGACGGGTGCCACGTGGCGGTCGCTGCGGATGTTCGTCTCGGGCGCGCTCGGCGTGGGCGTCGCGCTGGCACTCTTCGCCAGCGGCTCGCATGAGCCGACGAACCGGATCACGGAGCAGTTGGTCGCGGAGTCCGTCAGCGAGGGCGGCGGCAACAACATCGTGAACGTGGTGCTCACCGATGTCCGTGCACTCGACACGTTCGGCGAGGTGCTCGTGCTGGCTGTCGTGGCCGTCGGGATCGTCGCTCTGTCGAAGGTCGGCCGCGGCGGAGGAAGGGTGGCGTCGTGATCAACGTCAACTCGCCCACGGTGCAGACGGCGGTGGTGATGGTGACGCCGTTCGCCGTCGCCGTCGGGATCTTCCTGTTCTTCGCTGGTCACAACCAGCCTGGCGGCGGGTTCGCCGCCGGTCTCGTGTTCGGCGCCGTCGTCGCGCTCCGAGTACTCGTCGGTCTGCAGCAGCCTCGCTACTCGTTGTCGCTGCTGGCCGCAGGTGGCGCCATCACCGCTGCGGTTGCGCTGCTGCCGATGCTCGGCGGCGAGCCGCTGCTCGACCAGTTCATCGTCGAGGGCAAGTGGCCGGTGCTCGGCAAGGTGAAGACCGGTTCGGCAGCGCTGTTCGATCTCGGGGTCACCTTGATCGTCGTCGGTGTCGTCATCGCCGTGCTCGACAGCGTCGAGGCCGAAGAGCTGAGCGAGGAGGGTGCGTCGTGAGCCTCGCCCTCGTCACGGTGATCGGTGTCGGTGTCGCCAGCGGCGTCTACCTCATCACCGCTCGTTCGCTGAGCCGTATCGTGCTCGGCTTCTCGATCCTCGGTCACGCCGCAGTCCTCGCGCTCCTGGTGTCGGGTGGTCCGGCGGGCGAGCCACCACTCGCCGACGAAGCCGAGTCGGCGCAGATGGCCGACCCCCTGCCCCAGGCGCTCTCGCTGACGGCCATCGTCATCTCGTTCGGTCTCACGCTGTTCCTTCTCGCATTGGCTCGCCGTCAGCACGTGTTGACCGGCGACGACCTCGTCGAGGACGACCTCGAGGATCAGCGCGTGGCGTTCGTGTCGCCACAGGCTGCGGGTGAGATCGAAGAGCTCGCCGAGTCCGAGCAGGCCGAGGCCGAGCGCGCCGCCGGGAACCTTCCGCCGGAGGGCATGCGATGAGCGAACTGTTGGCCCTCATCCTCCTCGTCCCGATGGGCATGGCCCCGATCGTGCTCGGCGTCCGTCGCCTTCCGCATGTCCGTGACGGGCTCACGATCGTCTCGCTGGCGCTCGTGTCCGTGCTCGCCGTCTGGCTGCTGATCGAGGTCGAGCGCAACGGCACGATCGTGCTGCAGGTCGGCGACTGGAGTCCCGTCATCGGCATCGTGCTGGTGGCCGACCTGTTCGCCGCCCTCATCCTCGTGACGGCGACGATCACGATCTTCGTCGTGCAGCTGTTCGCCCAGGGCCAGCGCAGAACCGCCTGGGGTGCGAACCCCGAGATCTCCGCTCCGATGCTGCTGGTGCTCACCGGTGGCGTGTCACTGTCGATCCTCACGGGCGACCTCTTCACGCTGTTCGTCGCCTTCGAGTTGATCCTCGTGTCGAGCTACGTCCTGCTGACCCATCAGGGTGGCCGTGGGCAGCTGCGTTCCGGCATGACCTATGTGGTCATGAACCTGTTCGCATCGACGCTGTTCCTGTTCGGCGTCGCCTTCGTGTACCGGGCCACCGGCACCGTGAACATGGCCGCCATCGCCGAGGCGATGCCACAGCTCGACTCGGGCGTGAAGCTCGGCATCGGCGCCTGGTTCCTGGTGGTCTTCGGATCGAAGGCCGCCATGTTCCCGCTGTTCTCGTGGCTGCCGGACAGCTATCCGACGGCGCCCACCACGATCACGGCGGTCTTCGCAGGTCTGCTCACGAAGATCGGCATCTACTCGATGATCCGGTTCCACTCGCTCATGCAGATGGACGATCTCGGGCCGGTCATCCTCATCCTGGCCGGCGTCACGATGCTCGTCGGCGTGGCCGGAGCGCTGTCGCAGGACGACGTGAAACGCATCCTGTCGTTCCACATCGTCAGCCAGATCGGCTACATGCTGATGGGCCTCGGCCTCTTCACCGAGATCGGCATCGCCGCAGCGATCTTCTACATGGTCCACCACATCCCGGTGAAGACGGTCCTGTTCCTCGTCGGCGGCCTCATCGAGGACGACCAGGGCACTTCGGACCTCGACCGCGTGGGTGGTCTGGCCGCGAAGCGACCGCTGCTGGCGTTGTTCTTCGCGATCCCGGCGCTGAGCCTCGCCGGCATCCCACCGTTCTCCGGCTTCGTCGCCAAGTACGCACTCATCGACGAGGCCATCGCGCTCGAGTCGATCTTCATCACGGTCGCAGCCCTCATCGCCGGTGCGCTGACGCTGCTGTCGATGAGCAAGATCTGGCTCGGGGTCTTCTGGGGCACGGACCCCGACGACCACGAGGCGCACCGTGTGGTCGACGAGCGTGGGCGTGGTCATCGTCCGACGCTGATGACCGTCACCGGCTTCGCCGTTGCAGCCACCTTGTTCGTGGCGGCCATGGCCGGGCCGATCTGGGACGTGAGCCGGCGGGCTGCGGTCGATCTGATCGAGCCGGCCGCCTACGTGGGGCAGGTGCTGGGATGAGCTTCACCCCGAATCTCCGCATGCTCGGCATGACCGTCGCCGTCGTGCTCGCCTGGATGAGTCTGTGGCGGGACATCTCGTGGGCGAACCTGGTGTCGGGTATCGCCATCGCCGCAGTGCTCCTGCTGACGGGGCTGTTGCGGCCGAGCCCGATGCCGCTGCGCATCGTGCCGTTCGCGAACTTCATCTTCCTGGTCATCGGCGACCTGCTGAAGTCCACGTGGGCCGTGGTCTACGAGGTGCTCACCCCGACCGACTACACCGAGGAAGGCATCATCGCCGTCGACGTGCCTGCCGGTTCGTGCGACAGCTTCCTGCTGCTGACGGTCGCCATCACGATCACCCCGGGCACCGCCGTCGTCGACGTGGACCGCGAGAAGGAGATCCTGTATCTCCACCTGCTGCATCTCGAGGGACGTGACGAGGTCGAAGCGCACGTGCTCGAGCTGGCCGAGTTGGCGCTGGCGATGCGTGGTGTCGAGTCGACGGACAGCTCGGAGGAGGCGGCATGATCTGGTTCGCCTACGGCGCGCTCGCCGCCACCAGTTTCATGGCCATCATCCGTGTCCTCATGGGTCCGACGCTGGCCGACCGGGTCGTGGCGCTCGATGTGGCGCTGCTGAGCCTGATGGGCGGCATCGCCGTCCGCGCCGCTGACGAGGAGACCACGTCGGGTCTGTACCTCGTCGCGGTCATCGCCGTGATCGGTTTCACCGCGACCTTGGCGGCGACGCGGTTCATCGAGACGAAGGGGGACGAGGCGTGAGCGTCATCTCCTGGATCTTCATCACCATCGGGTGCATCGTCGGACTGTCGGCCGGTGTCGGTCTGCTGCGATTCCGGTCGTCGTCGGCCCGGTTCCACGCGGCGGGTAAGGCCAGTCCGATCGCGTTCCTCAGCATCTCGGTCGGCGCATCCCTCCAACTCGGGTTCAGTGGTGAAGGTCTGCTGCTGTTCACCGGTCTGGCCATGGTGGTCACGTTGCCGATCGCCGTGCACCTGTTGTTCCGGGCGGTGCATCGGACCGAGGCCGACTCGAAGCTGGTCGTCGACGAGCTCAGGGACGCCGAACAGGCCTGACCGTTCGTCGCATGGTCACTCGCTGGTCGGACCGCCGATGAAGTCCGGGGCTCGACGCTCTCGGTGGCTGGCGACACCTTCGCCGGAGTCGGGTCCCATGAACCCGAGGAACTCATAGGCGAGCGATGCGTCGAATGCCGGTTCGAACATCCGGTAGGCGTGGTTGAGCGTGCGCTTCGTCCACCGGATCGCCTGCTGGGCTCCGTTCGACAGCTCCACGGCGACCTGGAGCGCCTCGTCCATGACGGCGTCGTCGTCGACACACAACGAGACGAGACCGATACGTTCGGCCTCCTCGCCGGACAGATCGCGACAGGTGAGCAGGTAGTACTTGGCCTTGGCCATGCCGCACAGCATCGGCCAGCAGATGGCGGCGTGGTCACCGGCGGCGACGCCGAGGCGAGTGTGGCCGTCGATGATGCGAGTGGTGCGTCCGGCAACCGACACGTCGGCGAGCAGCCCGGCGACGAGACCGGCGCCCACAGCGGGGCCCCACATCGCCGAGACCACCGGCTTCGAGCAGTTGATGACGTTCATCACCAGGTCACGGGCCTCACGCATGACCTTGAGGGCCGTGGCGTAGTCGGTCCGGATGTCCTCGATCATGTCGAAGCTGCCGCCGGAGCTGAAGCCACGGCCCGCCCCTGCGATGAGGGCGACCCGCACGGCAGGGTCGCGGTCGATCGTGGTCCAGACGTCGGCCAATTCCCGGTGCATCTCCGCGCTCACGGAGTTGAGACCCGGTCCCTCCATGGTGACCTGGAGCACGCCGTCGGCTGCCTCGGCGAACGTCAGCCCGGGGTAGAGCTCCTGATAGCGGTCGATCATCTGGGGTCGCTCCTCGTCGGTCCGGTTCGCAGTCTGGCGCGTCCGACACCGTCGATGTCAGCCGAGCTGTCGAAGGAGCAGCACCACGCCGCCAGCGAGTGCGACGAGCAGCACGGCGGGCCGGAACCAGCGCTGTTCGACCAGGGGCCGGGTCCAGCGCGTGGCGAGCAGCCCGACGACGACGCCGGGCATGAGCAGGCCGATCAGCTCGACCTCGTCGCCCCCGAAGTTGCCACTCAGGGCGAGCGAGCCCGCCGCGATCAAGCCGACGGTGAAGATCGTGGAGGCGGAGGTGCCGCGCATGCAGCGCGGTTCCAGCTCCGAGTAGGCCACCACGAGCGGGGGTCCGGGGAGCCCGGCGACCATGCTGGCGAACGCGCTTGCGCTGCCGGCTGCGACGTCCAGCGCACCGCTCGGTCGGACTCGCCATCCGGCGAGGAGGGCGCTCGCTGCGGTGATGGTGAGCAGTGCGACCGTGACCGCCAGGGTGCGTTCCGACATCATCGCCAGCAGTGCCAAGCCGGCCACGATGCCGATCGGGATGCCCGCGACGCTGCGGCGCCACACGTCCCACGCCGTCTCGCCGCGGTCGCCGAGGATGTTGCGCATCGACACGAACTGACCTGCGAGCAGGACCGGTCCCGGAGCGAAGCCGGGATCGACCAGGAACAGCGCAGGGCCTGCGGTCAACGTGAACCCCAGGCCGATCGACCCCTGCACCATCGCCCCTGCGCCGGCCGCGACCGTGATGATGATCAGCTCCGCGATCGTCACGACCTGCCTCCCCGCCGAGAGTCTCGCGCTTCGTCGCGCACCGTCGACGATCGACTCGGGCTCAGTGCAGCAGCGTCTCGCCGATGAGATGGATGGTGAACCCGATGAGCCCGCCGACGATCGTGCCGTTGATGCGGATGAACTGCAGGTCGCGTCCGACCTGCTCCTCGATGCGGTCGGCGGTGTCCTGGCCGTCCCATCGTTCGACCGTGGACTCGATGATCGAGGCGAACTCGGGCCCCGCGATCTCCGCAGCTCCGGCGGCGGTACGGGTCAGCCACGCATCGGCGCGTGCGGCGAGCTCGTCGTCCTCTCGCAGATCACGGCCGAGGTCGGCGATGATCCTCGACACGGTCTGGCGGGTCGCCGAGTCGGCGGCCGACAGCTCGTCGACGGCGAGACGGCGCAGGTCTTTGGCGAGCTCTGTGGCGAAGCCGCGGACGTCGGGATGGTCGATGATGCCGCTGACACCGTCGCGGACCTTGCCGCGCAGGCGCTCGTCGGTGCGGAGCCGAAGCACCAGGCGTTCCAGCTGGCGGTCGAGTGCGCCACGTGCCGGATGGTTCCGTTGGCGCCGGACGTCGCGGACGAACGAGAGTCCGGCGCTGTGGAGACGGTCGAACACCGCATCGTCGAGGATCGACGGCACCCACCACGGACTCTCGCCGCCGAGCATCGTGCGCAACGCACCACGCTGATCGACGAGGAAGTCGATCGTGACCCGGGCCGCAGCATCGACGAGCACGTCGTGATGACGGCCGGCCGTGATCACGTCGGTCAGCTGTGCGAGACCAGTTGGATGATCGAGCTCCCGGAGTCGCGCTGCGATCACGTCGTCGATCGCAGCCTGCAGCCGGTCGTCGTCGAACTGAGCGATGGCCTGTGCCGAGATCCGGCACAGGCGGGCGGTCAGATCGTCGACGTGATCGGGATCGGCGAGCCAGTCGCCGAGGCGCCGCGCCGGCGCAGCTGTCTCGATCCTCGTCGCGATGGTCTCTGCCGACAGGAAGTTCTCCTCGACGAAGCTGCCGAGGCTCGCACCGATGGCGTCCTTGCGTCTCGGGATGATCGCCGTGTGGGGGATCGGCAGGCCGAGCGGATGCCGGAACAGGGCGGTCACCGCGAACCAGTCGGCGATCGCGCCGACCATCGCCGCTTCTGCGGTCGCCCTGACGTAGCTCCAGCCATCACCCGGTGATTCGAGCGACCGAGCCACCACGTACAAGGCGACCGCAGCGAGCAGCAGGCCGGTGGCGACGAGTCGCATCCGGCGAAGCCCACGTCGCCGATCGAGGTCGGGCGACGGTGCGGGGGAGGAGGTCGTGGTTGGTGTCATCTGTTCCGTACTGGTCAATGGACGCTCGGTCGTCGCCGCAAGTCGCGAACTTTCCGGCTGCGTCACAACTCTCGGCGTAGTGTCGCCGTGATGCGCCTCGATCGTTCGGCATTCGCCGGAATGCTGTTGCTGACGATGGCGATGTCCACGCTCGCGTACTTCGTGCTCACGGTGGCCGCGACGGACCTCCAGGACGAGTTCGGCATCTCGAAGTTCGAGATCGGTCTGCTCGGTGCAGCCAACACGGGCGTGGGCGGCCTCTTCGCCCCGACCGCCGGACGTCTGTCTGACCGGCTCGGTGGTCGACGCGCCATGGGCTCGGTGCTGGTGATCTCGGCGGTGACTGCTGTCTGGATGGCGCTGTCCGACGGCTACTGGGGACTGATGTTCGGCATGGTCGTCGCCGGTCTCGCACAGGGCTGGGGGAACCCTGCGACCAACATGGCGATCGCCACCGGAGTCCCCGCACAGCTGCGCGGTGTCACGACCGGGATCAAGCAGTCAGGCGTGCAGGTGGCCGTGTTCACGTCCGGCGTCGCGGTGCCGACCGTCGCATCGGCGTGGGGCTGGCGAGCCGCGATGTGGGGCGTCGCTGCGATCTCGATCGTGTGCCTGGCCGGACTCCGCTTCGTCACCGAGCTCGACGACAGCCCGTCGACCTCGTCGAAGGCGACGGCCGACGCCGCACCCACATCACGACTCCCGATGTTCGTGTACCAGGTGGGTCTCTTCGGTTTCCTGCTCGGCTTCGTCGGTGGTGGCCTCGGCCGGTTCACCCCGTTGTTCGCCGAAGAGGCCGTCGGGCTCTCGCCGACGACGGCCGGCCTCGTCTTCGCGGTCTCCGGACTCGTGGCGATTCCCACGCGCATCGCCGCGGGCCGACTGCTCGACCGAGGGGCCTCGGCCCGTCGGATGCTCGTCCTGATGGGCGGCCTCGGCGCCTGTTCGGTGATGATCGCACTCGGTGCCATGTGGGGGCCGGTCGCGTTGTTGTGGATCGGCACCGTGCTGAACGGCATGACCCTCGGCTCGTGGAACACTGCGGCCAACCTGTCGATGATCCGCCAGACCGGCAACACCGGCCGGGCCAGCGGTGTCCTGTTGTTCGGTTTCCTGCTCGGCCTCACCGCCGGAGGCCCTGCAGTCGGCGCCATGATCGACGCCACCGACGGTTACACCCTCGCCTGGGTCGTGAGCGCCGCCATCGCCGTGGTCGGCGCCGGTGTGGTCGCGCTGCGGCTGGAACGCGTCGACGCCGAGCCCGTCGACACGGACTCGGCGTCGTTCTGACCTTCACGGGTCAGCGAGAACTGTCGCTGGTGAGTCCTCAGCCGGCGAGCAACACGCCGTCCTCGACGACGCCGAACAGGGTGACGGGCTCGTCGACCCACACCACACCCTGCTCGTTCCAGACCGTCGAGTCCTCGGGGTCCACGAACTCGGCCAGATTGTCCACGGTGATGCCATCGACGCGGACGATCTCGTCGCCGCACTGGACCGGGAACGACTCGAGGAACGAGCCGCACAGGCGGGCCACGCCGTCCTGGATGTGCAGCAGGCCGGTGACGGACTCGACCGGTGCTCCGGTGACGTCAGCATCACCGTCGGCAGGCAATGGTGCTGCCGAGGACCCATCGCCGATGTCGTCGCAGTTCGGATCGCCGGCCAGACAGGAACCGGCGGCGAGACCCGAGGTCGCCGGATCGTCGCCCGACGACGCGTCGTCGACGAGAGGGGCGGGATCGCCGAGAACCCCGGTGGTGTCGGCCCCGTCACTGTCGCCGCATGCGGCGAACAGCAGGGCGGCGGAGAACAGGGCAGCGAGGATCTTGGTCATCGGAGACTCCGTTTCGAGGGGTGTGTTCGTTTGGACGACGCAACCCGCCCCCGAGGTTCCCGCAGCAGTGAAGAAATCCGCGCCTACCTGTCGCCTGGTGCCATGTAGAACCAGATCGGGCCCTTCACCTGGGCGTCGCGCATTGCCGCCCGGGCGGACATGACGAGCTTGCCGGCTTCGGTCTCGTCGAGAAACCAGCGGGTCCCGCTCCACGCCGCCGGGGCGTGATCGGTGAGCCCCAGCATCGCCGTCTCGTAGTAGCCACGGATGTCCTGGCTGACCCGAGCCGGTACGCCGGGGATGTCGGCTTCCTTCCACGCAGCGCCGTCGGCTTCGACCTTGATGAACGCCTCGAGCGCATCGGTGATGTGATCGACATCGACGGCTCGTCCTGCGCCGATGCGGTTGCCGTACTTCTCGACCGCTCGCTCGTAGGCCGGTCGAAGCCCTCGGGCCTCGGCGATGGCCGGGTGGGCATCGGTGTCGTCGCGAGGCGGCAAGGTGCAGGCCACCACCTCTGACGCATCGTCCTCGATGGACTCACCGAACTCGGCGAACACCGGCTCGGTCGACTCGAGGAGACCGAATGCGGTCGACAACACCCGGTGTTGGAACTCGGCGTCACCCGGCTTGCCGAGCGGCCGACCCAACGGGAAGTCGCAGAACAGGCCCCGCGGCGGCGCCGTGTTGGCGATCTGGTTGCGCTGCGAGCCGAGGGCGATGGTGGCGAGACCGGCTGCCTCGAAGACATGTGCGAGCGTACTCACGGTACGCGTGCAGAGCGGTCAGACGGGTGTGAGCAGGACGACGTCGATGCCCTGCTCTTTCAGGTACTTCGCCCCTGCGGGACCCGAGTCCATGCGGATGGCGCTGATGTCGAACTGGTTGCCTGCGTAGGCCAGGTGCTCGTCGGCGACCTTGCCGATGACACCCTGCTCGGCCAGTTCATCCAGGCGGTCGAGGGGCATGACCACGTTCATGTCGTAGGCGAAGCCGACGGTGTCGAAGTTCGGGCTCCAATGGCCCAGCTGGTAGTCCCGGCGACTCCCGTCGAGCACGCGGAACCCGGTGTCGTTGCCGGAGAAGTCCTCTTGATCCGGGTGGTGCAACGCTGCGGTGGTGACGATGGCGACCGTCGCCTCGGACAGCGGCGGCGGCGTGGTGAACGCCGTGTTCTCGAAGTCCGGCGTGTCGATGTCGGCGGTCATCGCCTTGATGTCGTGATCGGCCATTCGTCCCCCTGGCGAGTTCGGTCACGACGCTACCGAGCGACCTTGCCGATGCCCAAGACGTCGTCGTCGGTGTTCCGGCCGGGGCGGCCGTCTACCTTCGGGCGCACACGAGGAGGCCGGGCGTGAACCGAACCCAGCGACTGCGCACACGACTGGACACCGGTGAGCTGCTGGTCGTCCCCGGCTGCCAGGACGCGCTCGGCGCCAGGATGATCGAGCTCGCTGGCTTCGAGGCCGCGTACATGACCGGCTTCGGTACGTCGGCTGCGCTGCTCGGCCAGCCCGACATCGGCCTGTTGTCGGCCACCGAGATGACGGACAACGCTCGTCGGATCGCAGCCGCGACGACGATGCCGGTGATCGCCGACGCCGACACGGGTTATGGCAACGCCCTGAACGTCGCACGGACCGTGCGCGACTACGCGTCCGCCGGCGTCTCGGCGATCCAGCTCGAGGACCAGGTGGCACCGAAGCGGTGCGGGCACATGGACGACAAGTCCGTCATCTCGTCGTCCGAGATGGCGTCAAAGGTGCGAGCCGCCAAGGACGCTGCCGGTGACGACGGTCCGCTCATCATCGCCAGGACGGACGCACGAGCTCCGGAGGGCTTCGATGCCGCACTCGAGCGGGCCCACGCGTATGCGGCGGCAGGCGCTGACGTGCTGTTCGTCGAGGCGCTGCGTTCCGTGGACGAGTTCGCCGCGGTTGGCGACGCGGGTCTTGATCGACCGCTCGTCTACAACTGGGTCGACGGCGGCAAGTCGCCCGAGCTGTCGGCCGATGAAGTGGCTGCGCTCGGCTACTCGATCCTGCTGCTGCCGATCTCCGTGCTCCTACGCGCCGCGGCGGCGATGCAGAACGTGTTGTCCGACATCGCCGCCCACGGCACACCGTCTCGCCCTCCCGAGTTCGAGGGCGGCGGCAATCCCTTCGACGCCTTCACCGACCTGGTGGGCCTCCCGCAGATGCGGGCCACCGAACAGCGCTACGCCGAAGGCTGACCAGAGCTATTGCTCTGCGGCCCGACCCGAGGCCGGGCTACTGCTCTGCGACCCTGCCGCTGGCCGGGC
>JAHDHM010000031.1:0-6373 GCA_020631315.1 Acidimicrobiales bacterium | reverse complement strand
CGGAGCTCGCCCAGCCACTCGGCCTCGTGCTCGGCGACCAGGTGCACGCACCAGGCCATCGCCTCGCTTCGACTCCGGGCGACCCCGGCGTCGATGAGGGTGTCGAGGGTCGAGCGGCCGTCCATCCGCAGCCGGGTCATCACCGGCACGTTGGCGACGGTGAACTCCGACGACGTGTCACCGCACTCGACGGCCCAGGACACGACCCGGCGGAAGTGCGTCTGAGCTCGCTCGGCGATGGCCATCCGCTGTTCCCGGGTGTCCTCACGGAACCCGTCGATGCGGGCCTGCTCTGCCACCGCCGCCGACGGGTTGTCGCCGACGTCGGGTTGGGGGAGCGAACCGGTGACGAGGATCTCGTCCCGGTCGAACTGGATGGAGACCGGTCCGGTGAACCAGTCGTCGGGGAGGCTGCCGGCGAACCAGGCGGTGAGCTCGTCATGGCTCGTGGGGGTGGGTTCCGGGGATCGGCGTCCGCCGGGACCCCGTCGGCCACGGCGTCCGCCGCGGCCTTCAGGAGGTGGGAACCGCATGGGTTCTCCTTTCTGTGATCGAACGCTGCTGCGTTCGGACGACACGATCATCGCGTCGTATGTCTGTAATGGTGTAATCAAGTATGCAGAAGCGAGATCGAAGTGACAACCTCGCCTCGAAGATGAACTCCGTCACAGGCCTAGGCTCCGGGCTCATGGGCGGACCGACGAGCGACTTCGAGCGGGAGACACTGTCGACGGCGGGCGATGGCAGCCGGTTGCTCGTCACGTCGCCGCACTGGCGCATCGGGGAGAACGAGAACGGCGGCTATGTCACGGCCATCGTCGCTCGTGCGATGTCCGAAGCCGGCGCCCACCCGGACCCGCTGTCCGTCACGACACACTTCCTGCGTCCCGTGGCCGGCGACGCCGAGGCGGCCATCGAGACCGAACTCGTGCGCACGGGCCGAACCCTCACCACCTGGCGCGGGCGGCTGAGCCACGGCGGCAAGCAGCGGGTCGAGGTGTTGGCGGCGTTCGGCGATCTCAGCGAACGAAGTGGCACCGAATGGGAGCCCGCGGCGCCCGACATCGCGGCGCCGGACGACTGCCTCCATCGGTCCGGGCTCGAGCAGGGCATCGACCTGCCGATCCTTGCCCGGACCGACGTGCGCATCGACCCGACCAATGCGGTTGCGGGCACTGCGGACCAGGCCGTCGTCAACGGTTGGATCCGCTTCACCGACGGTGCCGACCCCGACCCACTCGCCCTGCTCGTCTTCGCCGACGCCTTCCCGCCCTCGACGTTCCCTCGCCGCGGCTTCAGCGGATGGGTGCCCACCATCGAGCTGACGGTCCATGTCCGCAAGCGTCCGGCACCGGGCTGGATCCAGGCTCGATTCGAATGCGACGACCTCTCTGACGGAAGATTGGTCGAGTCCGGCACATTGTGGGACTCGACCGGCGCCGTCGTCGCCCGGTCACGACAGTTGGGTCTGCTTCTCGAGTAGCCGAGCAACAGGGGGAACCGTCATGGCACGTATCGAACCGCTCCGACGCGAGGACCTCACCGAGTTCGACGAAGCGTTCGCGTTGACCGAGCAGTTCATGGGCTTCGTCCCGAACTCGATGCCGACGATGGCTCGGGTTCCCGGTCTGCTCCCCGCGTTCCAACAGTTGGCGGGCAACGTGATGCTCAACGGCCTCATCGAACCCGAGCTGGTGCAGCTGGTCGCGCTCGCCTCCAGCATGGGTTCGGGCTGTCGCTACTGCCAGGCCCACACGAGCCACTCGGCCCATCGCCTCGGAGCATCGGACGAGAAGCTGGCCAGCGTCTGGACGTTCGAGACCAGCGAGCATCTCTCAGATGCCGAACGGGCCGCCATCCGCATCGGGTTCAAGGCCGGCCAGACCCCGAATGCCGTCACCGACGACGACATCGCCGCGGCCAAGGAGCACTTCGACGACGACCAGATCGCGGCGATCGTGGCTGCCGTCGCGCTCTTCGGCTACCTCAATCGGTGGAACGACACCATGGCCACCACGCTCGAGGAGACGCCGACCGCGTTCGGCTCAAGAGTGCTTGCCGACGGTGGCTGGACCGCCGGCAACCACGCCTGACTCTCACCGCGCCCCGGTCGTGGGAAGATCGACGACCGCCCGCGTGGTTTCACCTCTGGCGCCGTCGCCACCTTCGACGGCGCACCGCACTCAGTTCCAGGAACGAACATGACCGACGTCCGCAACACCATCATCATCGGCTCCGGCCCCGCCGGCCTGACGGCTGCGATCTACACCGCTCGCGCCAGCCTCGAGCCGCTCGTCATCGAGGGCGAGCCGTCGTCGACCACCGATCAGCCGGGTGGCCAGCTGATGCTGACCACCGAGGTCGAGAACTTCCCCGGGTTCCCCGAGGGGATCATGGGCCCCGAGCTCATGATGAACATGCGGGCCCAGGCGGAGCGTTTCGGTGCCGACATCCGTACCGAGAAGGTGTCGAAGGTCGACCTGTCCGAGCGTCCGTTCAAGGTCTGGGTCGGTGACCCCGAGGCTGCCGAGCCCACCTACCTGGGCGAGACCATCATCGTCGCCACTGGCGCTCAGTCCCTGATGCTGAACCTGCCGAACGAGTCCGAACTGATCGGTCACGGCCTGTCGACCTGCGCCACGTGCGACGGCTTCTTCTTCCGTGATCAGGAGATCGCGGTGGTCGGCGGCGGCGACTCGGCGCTCGAAGAGGCCAGCTTTCTCACGAAGTTCGCGTCGAAGGTCACCATCATCCACCGTCGTGACGAGCTGCGAGCCAGCAAGATCATGCAGGACCGGGCGTTCAACAACCCGAAGATCGAGTTCATGTGGAACACCCAGGTCATCGAGTACCTGGGCGACACCAAGCTCAGCGGTGTGCGCGTGCAGGACACGGTGACGGGCGACGAGTCCGAGATGCCGCTGTCCGGCCTGTTCATCGCCATCGGGCACAAGCCGAACACCTCGCTCTACGAGGGCCAGCTCGCCATGGAGGACACCGGCTACCTGATCGCCGGCCCGGGCACTTACACCAACATCCCGGGTGTGTTCGTCGCCGGTGACGTCGCCGACCACGTGTATCGCCAGGCCATCACGGCTGCCGGCTCCGGTTGCGCTGCTGCCATCGACGCCGAGCGTTGGCTCGAGGACCAGCACGACGCATGAGTTCGTTCGAGCGCATCGACGATGATCTCGTCGATCGCCATCTCGAACGCATCGGCATCTCCTCCCGACCGGCGGTCGATCTCGACGGCTTGTCCGAGTTGATGCTGGGGCACCTGCTGCACGTGTCGTTCGACAACCTCGACGTGTTCGACGAGCGCGGCGTCACGACGGAACCGGTCGACAACATCACCAAGATCGTCGACCGTCGTCGTGGCGGCTGGTGCTTCGAGCTGAACAGCGCCGTCGGCGCGCTGCGGCACTCTCTCGGCTTCGACGTCCGTGCGCACGGTGCGGCGGTGTTGCTGAACGGGCCGACCGACGTGGTCGATCACCTCACGCTCGAGGTTCGGGTCGAAGATCGGCCGTGGCTGGTGGACGTCGGCTTCGGCGAGGCGTTCATCCGTCCGCTTGACCTGTCGAAGGCCGGACCACAAGACGGTGGGATCGCCGACTTCGAGTTCATGGCCAGCCCGAAGGGCACCACGCTGACGAAACACGTCGACGGTGTCCCCGAGGCCCAGTTCCGGTTCAAGCGGGTGACGATTCGTCCGCAGGATCTCGCGGCGACGTCGGCCCGAATGTCCGCGGATCCCGAGTCGTTCTTCCGGCGCGAGCCGTACGCGACGCGCCTGTTGGACGCGGACGGTGCACGCGTCACGTTGACGCCGAAGCATCTGAAGCGGGTGGCGGCCGACGGCACCGAGACCATCGACGAGGTCACCGACTTCGACGCGCAACTCCTGGAGCACTTCGGACTCGACCGAACAGGTTGAACCGAGTCGCTCAACGGACACGCGTCAGTCGTCTCCGACGCTGTGTCGTTCAGTCGTCTCCGGCGCTGTGTCGTTCAGTCGTCTCCGGCGCTGTGTCGTTCAGTCGTCTCCGCCGACTGTGTCCGTGTCGGCGGAGTTGGCCTCGGCGCGCTTGCGGTCCTTCATGGCCTCGTGGGCCTCCATCGACCCGTCGTGGAAGGTGCCGAACCACTTGTCGAGCGGCACGAGCAGCATCCCGTAGTTCACCTCGAAGTAGCGGTGATGCAGGTTGTGGAAGTAGTCGCCGCCATGGAAGTCCATGCCCTCGCCCACCTTGAACCGGTCGAACCCCGAATGCGAGGGCGACGGCGAGATCAGCAGGTACACCATGCAGAACGTCGCGATGAACGGTGAGCCGGGGATCACGAGGAACACGAACGGCAGCGACAGGTAGAGCACGTGCTCGCCCGGATGCATCGAGATGCCCGACCACGGTCCGGTGTTCACGTTGCGGTGGTGCAGTGAGTGGAACCACTTGTAGAGCGGGTCCATGTGCAGCAGCCGGTGGTTCGCGTAGAAGTGCACGCCCTCGATGAAGAAGACGGCGACCGTCATCAGCGCGATCGCCCAGAGTGCGTCGAGCTGCGGGATCGAGTCGGTGGCGTAGAGGCGGAACATGATCGCCTCGTACAGCGCGGCGATGCCGCCGCCGCTCACCAACGTCCAGAACATGTTGTCCCTGGTCTGGTCGTTGAACGTGAAGCTGCGTCGACCCTTGGCCAGCCAGCGCGACTCGTACTTGAACTCGGTGCCCTGAGCCCGGCGCATGTGGAGCCACCAGTGCTGGCCGCCGATGACGGCGAGCATCAGCAACGTGTTGCGGAGCCACAGCAGCGCCACGTCGTCGACGCTCAGGGAGGCGAACCGCTCGAGCCCCGGCGTGAAGAAGTGGTAGGTCAGCGCCGCGAGGCCGATCCACATGAGCGACTGCGGCCACATGAACTTGGTGACCAGCCACTTCAGCATCGCCACCGGCTGCGACGGCGACCTGAAGATGGGCGGGACGTCGAACGGCTCCGGGTCGTAGCCCTTGTTCCGCTGCATCCGGGTGCGGGTCTCGCTCACCGGCTCATACTGGACGCTCGTCCAGTGACGAAACATGACCCGGTGCCGCTTGATGTGAACTTGATGTGCCGTCGACCTCGCGTTCACGTCGACCTGGTGCGCTGTTCTCGAAGGAGGTCGCCGTGCGACTGCTGAAACGACGGGCGGTGCGCATCGCTCTGGACGTCGGTCTGTTGATCGGCTTTCTCGCCGAGTTCGTCACCCGTGAAGGCCCCGAGTACGCGGTGCACTCGTGGATCGGCATCGTGCTGGTTCCGGTGATCACGCTGCACCTGCTCGGCAACCTGCCGTGGGTTCGGCGAGTCATCCGACGGGGTCGTGACGATCCCGAGTTCTCGCTCGGGGTCCTCAACGCCGTCCTCGGGGCGCTCACTGCGGTCTGCATCGTCTCGGGGTTCCCGCTGTGGCTGGAGTGGAGCGATTCGGGTGCCCTCTCCGGTGTCCACACCATCACCGGGTTCGTCTCGATCATCTTGATGCTCGCCCACCTGTGGCGAAACCGATCGAGGGTCACGACGTTGCTGCGTCGCCGGACGGTCGCTGCGGTCTGAACGTCGTGTGCTCAGTCGACCGGCAGGACGTCGGCGAGCGACTCGAGGAAGGTCGGACAGTCGAGCGGCGACGGGTGCGGACAGTCGATGGCGTGTTCGATGCTGTCGATCGCCCGGTCGAGCTCGTCGCGCCGACGGCGCAACTCGTCCAGCTTCGACTCAAGGGCCTGCTTGCCGTCGGCCCAACTCCTCGAATCCAACAGCTCTCGGATCTCGGCCAACGTGAAGCCGCTGCGCTGGCTCACGACGACCAGCGCGATGCGGTCGAAGACGTCGGGACCGTACTGGCGACGAAGTCCCGCTCGACCGACGGGAGTGATGAGGCCTTCGCGCTCCCACACGTGCAGGGTGGTCACCGGGATCCCGGAGCGCTCGACCACCTCGCCGATGTCGAACCGCTCGGTCATCGTCCGACCCCCGGTACGGTGACCCAACGAGAGACCCTCGTTCGGTAGCGCTCGTACTCGTCGCCGAAGCGCTCGAGCATCCGCCGTTCCTCGAACGGGACGTACCAGAGGTTCGCCACGACGAAGAAGACGGCGGCGCCGCACCAGGCCGACAGCGTGCCGACGAGCAGCGCGGCGCCAGCCAACATCAGGGTGAAGCCCAGGTACATCGGGTTGCGCGTCACGCCGAACGGACCGTCGACGACGAGCTGGTCGGGGTCGTCGAAGGTCTTGACGTTCGTGCCGACTCGTTCGAACCGGCCGGCGCTGCCGATCGTCAGCCAGGCACCGAACAGCGCGACGGGAGCGCCGATCCAGCGCACCGCCCACGAGAT
>JAHDHM010000030.1 GCA_020631315.1 Acidimicrobiales bacterium | reverse complement strand
CAGCCCCGATCGATCAACGCAGCGGCCGAAGGCACTGCCGAGACGGCGTCAGCCGTCGAGGCCAAAGGCACTGTGGAGCGCCACGGTGGCCTGATCGACGTCGGCCTCGTCGACCACACAGCTGATGCGGATCGCCGAAGTGGAGATCATGCCGATGTTGATGCCGTTCTGGGCGAGCACCTCGAACATGGTGGCGGCGACGCCGGGGTTCGAGGCCATGCCGGCGCCGACGACGGACACGCGGCCGATCGTGGCGTCGGCGGTGACGGCCTTGAAACCGGTCTCGGCGGCGAGTCGTTCGCAGGTCTCGGTCGCGGCCTTCAGGTCTTCGCGGGGCACCGTGAACGAGATGTCGGTCGAACCGTTGTCGCCGACGTTCTGCACGATCATGTCGACGTTGACGTTCTCGTCGGCCAGGGTCCGGAACACGCCGGCGGCGATGCCGGGCTCGTCCTTCACGCCGGCGAGCGTCAGCTTCGCCTGCGAGGTGTCGGGCACGATGCCCTTGATGATGGCCTTCTCCACTTCAGGTCCTTCCTCGACGACCCAGGTGCCCGACTCCCAGGTGAACGCCGACCGCACGTGCAGGGGCACGCCGTAGGCACGAGCAACCTCGACCGACCGCATGACCGGCTTCGGGCAGCCGACTGCGGTCATCTCGAGCAGTTCGTCGAACGAGATCTGGGCCATCTTCGTGGCCGCCGGGACGACGCGGGGGTCGGTCGTGAAGACACCCGAGACGTCGGTGAACAGTTCGCACGCATCAGCACCGAGGCCGTGAGCGAGGGCGACGGCCGTGGTGTCGGAACCGCCTCGGCCGAGGAACGTGACGTTGTTGTCCGTCGAGACGCCCTGGGCGCCGGCCACGACCGCGACACGACCGGCATCGACGCTCTCGCGCACCCGATACGGGTCGACGGAGAGGATCTTGGCGTTGCGGTGGTTCGTGTCGGTCTTGAAGCCGGCCTGGCTGCCGGTGAACGAATCCGCCGGGATACCGGCCGAATGGAGGGCCATGCACATCAGCGCGATGGACTTGCGTTCACCCGCGGTGATCAACATGTCCATCTCACGGCCCGGCGGGTCGTCGCTCACCGAGTCGGCGAGGCGGAGGAGCTCGTCGGTCTCCTTGCCCATCGCGCTCACGACGAGCACGACGTCATCGCCACGGGAACGACAGCGTTTGACGTGGTCGGCGACCTCACGCATGCGATCTGCATTCGCGACCGAGGTGCCTCCGAACTTCTGCACGAGGAGCGCCACGGGCGACCACGCTACCGAAGCCCGGGGAGTCCCTGTTCCGATTTGGGCACTGACCCGATCGAGCCGCACGGATTCGTCGGCCGCGGGTACGCCCCGGCCGGGGGCGTTGGTACCGTGACCCGCCATGGGTACCGAGAAGCGTGAACGTCAGAAGGCCGGCCGTATCGCCCGGATGGAGGCCGAGATGGCCGCCAAGGCCGCCGAGCGGCGAAAGCGGACGATCATCCGAGGCGTGATCATCGCCGCACTCGTCATCGGCGCGATCGTGCTGTACAGCGTGTTCGCCGGCGGCGACGACGAGGGCGATGGCACCACCGCGGCGGCCACCACCGTCCCGACGACGGTGGCGACCACGACCACCGAAGCAGCTGACGACGGCGTGGTCGTGGCACCTGCTGACATCGGCTGCCCCGCCGAAGACGGGTCGTCGGAGACCTTCACCCAGTTCGAGGCCGCGCCGCCGGTGTGCATCGACGAGAGCGCCAAGTACGTCGCAGCGTTCCAGACGACGGTCGGCGACTTCGACGTGCTGATCGACCCGTCACTCGACCCGATCAGCGCCAACAACTTCATCTTCCTCGCTCGTTACGGCGCCTACGACGGCACGATCTTCCACCGCATCATCGAGGACTTCGTCGTCCAGGGCGGCGACGTCCAGCTCGCCGACGGCATCGGCAACCCCGGCTACCGCTTCACCGGCGGCGTCCCCGAGGAAGGCCAGTACCGCGAGGGTTCGATCGCCATGGCGAACAGCGGCGACTCGAGCAGCAACGGCAGCCAGTTCTTCATCATCACCGGCCCGAACGGTGCTGCACTCCCGCCGCTGTACTCCCTGTTCGGTCAGGTCATCGACGGGCTCGACGTGCCCCTCGAGATGCAGCGGGTCGAGACCGGCGCTGGCGACAAGCCGGTCGACGACGTGGTCGTGAACAGCGTCGTGGTGCGCGAGGCAACCGACGACGACATCGCTGCCTACGAGGCTGCGATCGCCTGATCTCACTGCGCTGAAGCCGCCGGCGTCCGTCGAGGATGACCGGCGGCTTTTGCGCGCGTGGCCTCGAACCTGCTCTTATTACCCACCGGTAACTTGCAGTGAGGTTGCAACATGCGCGTCGGAATCATCGGCTCAGGGATCATGGGCTCGGGCATCACCGAGGTCGCCGCGGTCAACGGACACGACGTCGTCCTGCGCTCACGCAGCATCGACTCGGCGCACGCAACAGTGGCCGGGACCGAGAAGTCCCTGCGCCGCCAGGTCGACAAGGGCCGCATGGAGGCCGATGCCGCTGACGCTGCACTCGCACGGATCAGCTGCACGGCTGAGTTGAATGATCTCGCCGACTGCGACCTCGTGATCGAGTCCGTGGTCGAGGACCTCGGGGTGAAGCTGGCCCTGTTCGCCGAGCTCGACGGCATCTGCGGCCCCGAGGCGATCCTCGCCACGAACACCTCCACCCTGCCCGTGGTCGAGATGGCCATGGCCACCTCCCGCCCGGACAAGGTCTGCGGCGTGCACTTCTTCAACCCGGCGCCGGTGATGTCGCTTGTCGAGATCGTTCGCCCGTTGACCGCCAGCGACGAGACGATCGTCGCCGTCACCGAGTTCGCGGCCGGCTGTGGCAAGGACGTGGTCGAGGTCAAGGACGAAGCCGGCTTCATCGTCAACGCGCTGTTGTTCCCCTACCTGAACAACGCCGTGAAGATGCTCGAACGCGGCTCCGCCTCAGCCGAGGGCATCGACACCGCCATGAAGGGTGGCTGTGGGTTCCCGATGGGACCGCTCGCGCTGCTCGATCTCGTCGGTGTCGACACGTCCGTGTCGATCCTCGAAGCGCTCCTCGCCGAGTTCGGCGATCCGTCACTGACGCCCGCGCCGACGCTTCGTCGCATGAACGCCGCAGGTCACCTCGGCCGCAAGAGTGGTGTCGGCTTCTACGACTATCGCTGACGTGATCGGATTCGCCGCAGCTGCATGGCATCATCTGGGGCGTGAGTACGGGCCGACCCTCACGGCACTCCGGTGGACCGATCGAACCGCCGCCCACGCGGTGGTCGTTTCCTCCTGCGAGCACAGCCGACGAGAACGGGCTCGTGGGTGCCGGTGCCGATCTGGAGCCGGGCACCCTGCTGCAGGCGTATCGCCAGGGACTCTTCCCGATGCCGCTCGGCCGAACCGTGGGCTGGTGGTCTCCGGATCCTCGGGCGATCCTGCCGCTGACGAACCTGAACATCAGCCGGTCGCTGCGCCAGTCATGCCGCCGGTTCGACGTGACGATGAACCAGGCCTTCGAGCAGGTGGTCGCGGCGTGCGGCGATCCGTCTCGTCCGCACGGTTGGATCAACGACGACATCTCCGACGCCTACGTCCGCCTGCACCGGCTGGGTTGGGCACACAGTGTCGAGACCTGGTTGGACGGCGAGCTCGTCGGTGGCCTGTACGGCGTGGCCATGGGGGCGTTCTTCGCCGGCGAATCGATGTTCCACACCGAGCGCGATGCGTCGAAGGTGGCGCTGGTGGCTCTGGTCGATGCCATGAAGGCAACGGGTGGCGCTCTGCTCGACGTGCAGTGGCTGACCCCGCATCTCGAGCGGCTCGGCGCCGTGGACCTCGAGCGCGAGGACTATCTCCAGCTGCTCGATGCTGCGTTGGCTCGTCCGCTGGCGCGGGCCTGGGCCGAGCCCATGGTGTTCGAACAGCGAGCTTGAACGCGAGCTGCAACAACACAGCGAGCTTGAACGCGAGCTGCAACAACACAGCGAGCTCGAACGCGAGCTGCAACAACACAGCGAGCTTGAACGCGAGCTGCAACATCCAGATACCGACGAAAGGTGAGCGCCGTGGCTGAGCGCGATCGCCCGTGGCTGATGCGGACCTACTCGGGTCACAGCACCGCCGAAGCCTCCAACGAGCTGTACCGGACGAACCTGGCCAAGGGTCAGACCGGTCTGTCGGTGGCCTTCGATCTGCCGACCCAGACCGGCTACGACGCTGATCATCCCCTGTCGACAGGTGAGGTCGGCAAGGTCGGTGTGCCGGTGAATCACCTCGGACACATGCGGACGCTGTTCGACGACATCCCGGTCGGCGAGATGAACACGTCGATGACGATCAACGCCACAGCGGCCTGGCTCCTCGGGCTGTACGTGGCGCTCGCCGAGGAGCGTGGTGTCGATCCGTCCGTGCTCCGGGGCACGACACAGAACGACATCGTCAAGGAGTATCTGAGCCGCGGGACCCACATCTTCCCGCCGGAGGCGAGCCGCCGGCTGATCGTCGACATGATCGCGTTCTGCTCCGAGCGGGTCCCGAAGTGGAATCCGATCAACATCTGCAGCTACCACCTGCAGGAAGCTGGCGCGACCCCGGTGCAGGAGCTGGCGTTCTCGCTCGCGACCGCGGTCGACATCCTCGATGCGGTTCGCGACAGCGGGCAGGTGTCCGAGGACCGGTTCCCTGCCGTGGTCGGATCGGTTTCGTTCTTCGTGAACGCGGGCATCCGGTTCGTCGAGGAGACCTGCAAGATGCGGGCCTTCACCGAATTGTGGGACCGCATCACCCGTGACCGGTACGGCGTCGAGGACCCGAAGTTGCGTCGGTTCCGCTACGGCGTGCAGGTGAACTCGCTCGGCCTCACCGAGTCCCAGCCCGAGAACAACGTCCAGCGGATCGTGCTCGAGATGCTCGGCGTGACGTTGTCGAAGAAGGCTCGTGCCCGCTCGATCCAGCTCCCGGCGTGGAACGAGGCGCTCGGCTTGCCGCGCCCGTGGGACCAGCAGTGGTCGCTGCGGATGCAGCAGGTGTTGGCCTTCGAGACCGACCTGCTCGAGTACGGCGACATCTTCGACGGTTCGCACGTGATCGAGGCCCGCACCGACGAACTCATCGAAGCGGCGACGGCGACGATGGCCGAGATCGAGGAGATGGGTGGCGCGTTCGAGGCCATCGCCGAACTGAAATCTCGGCTCGTGGCGTCGCACACGGAGCGACGCCGGGCCATCGACGCCGGCGAGCTGACCATCGTCGGGGTCAACGACTACACGGAGACGGAGCGATCGCCGCTGGGCCACAGCGAACAGATCCTGAAGGTCGACCCGGAGGTCGAACCGCGACTTGCAGCCGATGTGGGCGCGTGGCGCACTGACCGTGACCACGACGCGGTGGCTGCCGCTCTCGAGGCCCTGGCCGATGCAGCGAAGGGCACGACCAACATCATGGGACCGACCATCGCAGCTGCGAAGGTCGGCGTGACGACCGGTGAGTGGGCCGAGACCCTGCGCGAGGTCTACGGCCAGTACCGGGCACCGACCGGCGTCGACGGTGTGTCGTCGCCCTCGCCCGAACTGTCCGAGCTCGCGTCGGCCAACGCCGACGCCGCGGGCGGTCCGCCTCGTGTCCTGATCGCCAAGCCCGGTCTCGACGGGCACTCGAACGGTGCCGAGCAGGTCGCCGTCGCAGCCCGCGACGGCGGCATGGACGTCAGCTATGACGGTATCCGGGTGACCCCGGACGAGATCGCTGCTGCGGCGGTCGCTCACGACGCCGAACTGGTCGCCGTGTCGATCCTGTCCGGCGCACACATGGCCCTCGTGCCCCAGGTCCGCACTGCGCTCGATGCCGCCGGTGTCGACGCACCGCTCGTCGTCGGCGGCATCATTCCCGAGGACGACGAGCGTCACCTCACGGAGATGGGCGTCGTCCGGGTGTACACACCGAAGGACTACGAGATGGCCACGATCGTGCGCGACATGTCCGAACTGGTGCTCGCCCGCCGGTAGTCACGGCATCCTGCAGCGGTCGCCCGGTTGGTCGCACATACGCACGGCGTCCGAAGCGCACCCGGTCACCCTTGAACGGGCACGATGTTCGGCCGATGAGATTCCCAATGGGGACCACCGCCATCACCGAACCCACACCACCTACGACGGAGCGGAAGAATCTCGCTGCGTTCGTGGTGGGCATCGCCGGTCTCGGCGTCGGTGTGGGCGCGCTCATGTTCGAACTGCCCGCTCTGGGTCTGGTCGCCGGCATCTGTTCACTGGTCGCTGCGGTCGGCTCGCTCCAGCAGCCGCTCACGGCACCGATCGAACTGGCCCAGCGCGAACCGGACGCGCCGGTGGTGTCGAAGGCCGCGTTCGGCGCCGGTGAGATGGACGGCTCGCTGATGACGGCTGACTTCTTCGACGTCGCGGTGCGCAACCGTGTCATGGCGGCACGGCGATTCCTCAAGCCCGTGGCGGTGGTGCGACTCCGCATCGTCGGTGCCACCGGTCAGGGATTGGCCCACGACACGAAGATCGCCGACGCGATCGCGGCGACGCTGCGCGAGTGCGACACGGCCTGTGTGCTCGACGACACGGATCTGGCCCTCGTTCTCGAGGACACCCCGGAGAACGGTGCTGTCTGGGTCGTGGAGCGAGTGCGTCGAGCGCTCGACGACGAGATCGACGCCACGGTCTGGGCCGGCGTCGCGTGCTACCCGGCTCATGCGATGGGCACCGAGGAGCTGCTCGAGCAGGCTCAGGATGCGCTCGAGCGGGCTCGTGAGTGGCCTCAGGACCGCATCGAGGTCGCCTACGCGGACTGAGGGTCCGCGACGGCTCGGGTCGTCAACGACGCCAGTCGATCGAACCTCGCTGGTCCGGCAGATCCTGGCCGGCGTGCCGTAGTTCGGCGGGCGTCGCCGAGAGCTTCGCTGCAGGCCCTTGCATCGTGTGGCCGTCGAGCTCCACGTAGATCTCGCGGTCGACAGCATGCGCATCGGCCATCAACTCGGGCACCGACAGGACCGGCGCCGCCGCCGCGTTGGCCTCTTCGAACGCCGTCAGCACCTCGTCGACCGTTCGGGCGGCGACGAAGTCGATCATCCGGGACTCGATGATGTCGCGGTGGTCGACGCGACCGTCGAAGGAGTCGAAGCGGTCGTCGCCGTCGAGACCGAGCAGCTCCATGACCCGGACTGCGACGCTGTCCGCCGAGGCCGACACGGCGATCCATCGACCATCGGACGTCCGATAGGTGCCTCGCGGCACCGAGTACGGGAGGTTGGAGCCCATGCGGCCCTGCTCGAAGCCTTCGCTGCGGTGTGCAGCGGCCAGCGGGCCCATGAGTTGGCTCATCGACTCGAGCAACGAGACGTCGACGATCTGGCCGTCACCGCCGTTGGCGACGTGATGCACGGCGACCATGGTGGCGAACGCCGCGGCGAGCGCCGTGACTTCGTCAGTGAGTGCGATCGGTGGCAGCAATGGGCCGCCGTCGGCTTCGCCGTTGATGGCCGCGAACCCCGACATCGCTTCCGCGAGCGTCGCGAACCCTGCCCGTTGCGCGTACGGGCCCGTCTGCCCGAACCCGGTGACCCTGGTGATGACCAGCTTCGGGTTCAGCTTCCACAGGTCGTCGGGAGCAAGTCCGAGTGCCTCGAGCTTGCCGGGCCGGAGGTTCTCGACGAGGACGTCGGCTTCGGCCAGGAGCCGGCGGAGCGTTGCGAGATCGTCGTCCTCGCGGAGGTCGAGCACCACGGAACGCTTGTTGCGCGAGATCATGCGCCACCACAGCGAGGTGCCGGTCTCGTCCTTCCAGGCGAGGTTGCGGACCGTGTCGCCGCCGGGCCGTTCGACCTTGATGACGTCGGCGCCGAAGTCGGCGAGGTGGCGGGCGCAGCCGGGGCCGGCGATGACGGTGGCCATGTCGACCACCTTGAGGCCCGAGAGCGCCATCAGAGCGACGAGGCGGGCCACCCCGGACGCCGATACCAACCGCGACCGCTGAAGCGCCACGACGGGGACGGCCGGGTGGGGCCTGCGACGACAACTGCCTGCGGGGTGAGCAGCTCGATCGCGGCCACGATGGCCGCAGCCTCCTCGTCGGTGGGATCGCCGGCGATGTGCATCACAGCGGCACGTTCCCGTGCTTGCGCTTCGGCAGCTCTTCGCGCTTCGTGCGCAGCATGCGGAATCCGGCCACCACCTTGCGACGCGTGTCGACCGGGTCGATCACGTCGTCGACGTAGCCGCGCTCGGCTGCGGCGTACGGGTTGGCGTAACGCTCGGTGTACTCGCTGATGAGCTCGTCGCGACGAGCGACCGGATCGGCGGCGTTCTGGAGATCGCGGCGGTAGAGGATCTCGACCGCACCCTGTGGGCCCATCACGGCCAGCTCGGCCGACGGCCACGCCAGCGAGATGTCGGAGCCGACGGACTTGGAGTCCATGACGACGTAGGCGCCGCCGTAGGCCTTGCGAGTGATCACCTGGATGCGTGGCACGGTGGCCTCGCAGTAGGCGTACAGCAGCTTGGCACCGTGCCGGATGATGCCGCCGTGCTCCTGATCCACACCGGGCAGGAAGCCGGGGACGTCGACGAAGGTGAGCAACGGCAGGTTGAAGGCGTCGCAGAAGCGGACGAACCGGGCGGTCTTCTCCGAGGATTCGATGTCGAGCACACCGGCGAGCACCATCGGCTGGTTGCCGACGACGCCGATCGCGTGGCCGTCGATGCGCGCGAACCCGCACACCACACTGCCACCGAACGAGGCGTGGTACTCCATGAAGTCGCCGTCGTCGACGACCTCGCGGATGACCCGCTTCATGTCGTACGGCACGTTCGGGCTGTCCGGCATGATCGTCGCGAGCGCGTCGCACGACCGGTCGGGGTCATCGGTCGGTTCCTCGACGGGCGGCATGTCGAGGTTGTTCTGCGGAAGGAAGCTGAGGAGGTAGCGGACCTCTTCGAGCACCGCCTCCTCGCTGTCGGCCACATGGGTGGCCACACCGGACTTCGACGAATGCGACTGGGCGCCACCGAGTTCTTCGAGCGTGACCTCTTCACCGGTCACGGTCTTCACGACGTCGGGGCCGGTGATGAACATGTGCGACGACTCGCGCACCATGAAGATGAAGTCGGTCATGGCCGGCGAGTAGACGGCACCGCCGGCACACGGTCCGAGGATGACGCTGATCTGCGGGATGACGCCCGACGCCTTCACGTTGCGACGGAAGATGCCGCCGTAGCTGGCGAGCGAGACGACACCTTCCTGGATACGGGCGCCGGCACCGTCGTTGAGGCCGATCATCGGTGCGCCGACGCTCTCGGCCAGGTCCATGACCTTGTGGATCTTCTCGGCGAACACCTCGCCGAGCGCGCCGCCGAAGACGGTGAAGTCCTGGCTGAACACGAACACCTTGCGGCCGTCGATGGTGCCCCAGCCGGTGATGACACCGTCGGTGTAGGGCCGCTCGTCGAGACCGACGTCGTGGGCACGGTGACGTGCCAGGAGGTCGAGTTCGTTGAACGATCCCGGGTCGAGCAGGGCGTCGATGCGCTCGCGGGCGAGCATCTTGCCCTTGGCCTTCTGGCGCTCCACCGAGCGCTCGGAGCCGGCGTTGAGGGCCTGCTCACGCCGCTCGTTCAGGTCGGCCAGGCGGTGTTCCATGCTGTCGTTCGACACGGCTGAGATCGTACCCGTCAGCCTCTCAACCCCTCGAAAGCGCTCGAAGTTCGGCACGCCCGGCCACGCGACCGGCCACGCCCGACCAAACGGCCGGACATCGGACCATCCGGGGTCGGCCAGACTGCGCCGATGCCCGCCAGCGATCACATCGTCGTCCCGAACGGATCCGACCTCGTTCGCCGCACACCGATCGTGATCTTCGGGCTGATCTGGTTCGGCGTCGGCATCTCGATGCTGCTGCTCGCGAACCTGGGCGCGGCACCGTGGGATCTCCTGCACCAGGGTCTCGAGAACGTCACCGGTATCTCGATCGGCACGATCATCATCCTCGTCGGGGTGATGCTGATCGCCGCGTTCCCGTTGATGGGCGAACGCTTCGGTGTCGGCACGATCCTGAACGTGCTGGTGATCGGCCCCGTCGTCGACATCTGCCTCGCGCTGTTCGACGAACCCGACGCGCTCTGGATCCGGGTGCTGCTGATGCTCGGCGGCCCGGTGGCGATCGCGATCGGATCCGGCTTCTACATCGGTGGCGGTCTCGGCCCTGGCCCTCGAGACGGACTGATGACCGGGTTCGCCAACAAGGGCTTCACCGTGTGGAAGGTCCGCACGATCATCGAGGCGACGGTCGTGATCGTCGGCCTGTTGCTCGGCGGCACTCTCGGCCTCGGCACCGTCTGGTTCACGGTCTCGATCGGCCCGCTCGTCCAGTTCTTCCTGCGCCGACTGACCTTCCTGCCCGCGATCGACTGACGTTCAGCTCCGCGCGGCAGCCAGCCTCGCGGCTCGCTCGACCAGACCGGATGCGTCGAGGCGCTCGGCGAGTTCGGCGAAGCCCTCGGTCGGGCCCGTCCACTCGAGCTCGTCGACCGTTGCGCTCACCGGCGCATCGGTCTCGATGGTGGCGATGCGGCGGAACAACACTGCGTGGTCGAACTCGTCGGCCAGCGTCGCGGCGAGCTTGGCGGCACCACGGACCTTGATGTCCCAGGTGGAGCTGTCGAGCGGGATGTCCTCGAGGTGGCCGAAGTGGGCCAACACCGTCGAGGTCGACTTGGCTCCCCACCCAGGCAGGCCCGGGAAGCCGTCGGCGGTGTCGCCGACGAGGCCGAGGTAGTCGGGGATCAGGTGGGGTGGCACGCCGAACTTCTCGGTCACGCCGTCGACGTCGAAGATCTGGCCCTTGCGGCGGTCGAACTGGACGATCTTCCCGCCGACACACTGGCCGAGGTCCTTGTCCGGAGTACAGATGAGCACCCGCTCCACCCGGTCGTCGGCCGCTGCCATGACAGCAGCGGCGCCCATGGCGTCATCGGCCTCGAACTCGACCATCGGCCAGACGGTCACGCCCATCGACTCCAGAGCGGCTTCGAGCGGATGGAACTGGGAGAGGATCCCCTCCTCCATGCCCGAGCCGTCCTTGTAGCCGGCCCACATGTCGTTGCGGAACGACTCGATGACGTGATCCGTGGCGACTCCGACGTGTGTCGCACCGTCCTCGAGGAGCGAGAGCACCGACCCGAGCACGCCGCGGATCGCGCCCACCTCGTCACCGTCGCCGTTCACGTGCGACGGCAGGGCGAAGTAGTAGCGGAACAGCTCGTACGTCCCGTCGATGAGATGCACGTCCACGGCGGCCTCCAGAAGTCGAGCCCTCAACCTATGCGTCGGTGAACCTCACTGTCGGCAGGCGACATGCCGATGGGGATTCGAATGAGCGACCGCCGGAGATACTTCGACCTGCGCCGCCAGGCGCGGCTCCTCACCCCCTTGCTGGGGGTCTGGTTCGTCGGGCTCACGCTCATCACCATCGCTGCGCTCCAGACGCGCATTCCGATGACGAGCCTGTTCCTCGACCCGGCAGCCCTGTCGAAACTGCCGTGGTACGTCGGGCTGCTGTCGAACCTCGGCGTGTTGGCCTGGACCGTCGCAGCGGCCAGTGCCGTCGGCGGCGCATGGGTGGCCCAGCAGACGAACCGACCGTCGGCAGCGCGCTTCCTCGGCTGGGGTGGTCTCGCCGCGACGCTGCTGCTGCTCGACGACCTCTTCTTGTTGCACTCGAGCGCGATCCCGAAGACCCTCGGCGTCTCGAAGGTCGTGGGCCTGGCGATCGTGATCGCGCCGACGCTGATCTGGCTCGGTCGCTTCGCTCACGAGATCGTCCGTACGCGGTGGCTCATCCTGGTGAGTGCGCTGTCGTGCTTCGCGTTCTCGGTCTCAGCCGATCAGGCGCTCACACCGGGCACGACCAGCCTCCTGCTGGAGGACGGCGCCAAGCTGCTCGGCGTGTTGGCCTGGATGGCGTACTTCGTGATCACCACGCACGACATCGCCCGGTCGACGATCAACGCCGCGATGCGCAAGGACCCCATCGCCGAGTTGCTCGACGAAGAGCACGGAACCGGTGCTGAGACCCTGAGCCTTCGCGAGGCCCTCGACCGCTGACGCTCAGTCGCGCAACAGGTCGTTGATCGAGGTCTTCGAGCGGGTCTGCTCGTCGACGGTCTTCACGATCACGGCACACGACAGC
Organism: Acidimicrobiales bacterium; assembly: GCA_020631315.1. The sequence continues at coordinate 5,069 of JAHDHM010000030.1, read as the reverse complement.
GACGGGCCGGGGCTGCCGTCGGGCAGCGGGCGGCCGGGCATCGTGCCGGGAACGACGACCGAGTACGGCGGCACGTGTCCGCTGATGATCTCGCCCGTGTCGCGGTTCACGATCTTGGTGGTCGACGTGATGAACACGCCCATCGACAGCACAGAACCCTCCCCGACGATGACGCCCTCGACGACCTCGGAACGAGCACCGATGAAGCAGTTGTCCTCGATGATGACCGGGTTCGCCTGGAGTGGTTCGAGCACGCCACCGAGGCCGACGCCGCCCGACAGGTGGCAGTTGGCACCGACCTGAGCACACGAGCCGACCGTGGCCCAGGTGTCGACCATGGTGCCTTCACCGACGTAGGCCCCGATGTTCACGAACGAGGGCATCAAGATGGCGTTCGGGGCGACGAACGAGCCGCGGCGCACGATCGAGCCCGGCACCGCACGGAAGCCGGCGTTGCCGAACTGTTCGGGACCCCAGGCGTCGAACTTCGAGGCGACCTTGTCCCACCAGACGGCCTGGCCGGGACCACCGCCGATGACGGCGTTGTCGAAGAGGCGGAAGGACAGCAGCACGGCCTTCTTCGCCCACTGATGGACGACCCATTCGCCGTCTTCCTTGGACGCCACCCGGAGCGAGCCGGAGTCGATCATGTCGAGCGTCTCGACGACCGCGTCACGGACTTCGCCGGTGGTCGAGGCGTTGACACCGTCGCGGGCGTCCCACGCGGCATCGATGATCGGCTGGAGTTCGGCGGCGGACATGAAGCAGCTCCTGGTCGCAGGCGGGCGATCAGTCTGCCGCATCCACGCCCGGGCGCGGTGCGAGCCGGAAGTCGCTCTCGACCTGCTCGATCAGAAACTCACGTCCACGGCTGCGGCGACGTCGTGCGCGCGACCCGTGGACGACTGGTTCTTCCAGTAGCGGTTGGTGTGCTCGATGAGTTGCGCCGCCGTCGGAATGGCGGTGTCGCCGTCATCGGTCGTGTGCCCATCGGCGACGAGCACCGTCTCGAACCCGCGGGACTGCGCCCCGTGCAGTGTCCAGCGCACACAGAAGTCGGTCTGCGCTCCGGTCACGACCAGACGCTCCACATCGAGGCGCTCCAACTCGTCGGCGAGTGTCGTGCCGTCGAAGGAGTCGCGATGGTTTTTGTGGACGACGTGCTCACCCTCGGCGACGACCAACTCGGGGACGATCTCCCACCCGTGTGTGCCCTCGACGAGCTCCTCGTCGGCGTGCTGCACCCAGATGACTGGCACCTGCTCCGCACGGGCTCGGGCGACGAGACCGGCGATCGTGGCGACCACCGCATCACGATCGTGTGCGTTCGCGACCACGTCGTTCTGGACGTCGATGACCATCAGAACCGATCGTTGCGCCATGCGGCCGAGCGTAGCCAGCACTCCGGAGGTCTAGCCTCGGCGACGTGAGCGCACGGGGAAACCACAGCTGGACCAGCACGGCGACGGCCCGATGGCCGTACCTGATGATGGTCATCGGCGCCCTCGGACCGATCCTGATGGCGGTCTTCCTGCACCCAGCGTGGATCCTGCTGCTGGTGATCAGCCTCGTCTTCTTCGCCCTGACGGTGATCCGTGTCACCGTCGACCTCGACGGGCTGACCGTCGCCTCGGACCGGATGCCGTGGCCGCACAAGAACATTCCGCTGGAGCGAATCGCGAGCGCCGAGTACCTCGAGATCAGCCCGTGGCAGTGGGGTGGTTGGGGCTACCGCTGGCTCCCGGGCCGCACGGCGGTGGTGCTCGGACGAGGGCCCGGCATCGCCGTGGAGCTGACCAACGGCAAGAAGTTCGCAGTGACCGTCGCCGACGCTCCCTACGGGGCCGAGGTCCTGAAGAACCTGCTGTCACACCAGCCGCCGCAGACGCAGAACTGACGGTCGGCGCGGCCCTTGGCCGTTCTCCCCGCACGGCGGTAGCTTCGCCTGCACGTCGGCGCCGCCGGCGACCGAGGGGACAGGGGGTGCACCGTGAAGGTGCCGTTGACGACGATCGACTTCATCCGCCGCGCTGAGCTGGTCTACGGCGACCGGATCGGTCTGGTCGACGAACCCGGACAGCCCGGCGGTGGCCTGGGTGAGAAGACCTGGAAAGAGGTCGCCGAACTCGCTCGTGCCCAAGCGGCCAAGCTCGACGAGCTCGGCATCGGTCAGGGCGAGCGGGTGGCGATGGTGTCGCAGAACTGCGGGCGCCTGTTCACCTCGTTCTTCGGCGTCACGTGCTTCGGCCGCATCTTCGTGCCGATCAACTTCCGACTCAGCCGGGCCGAGATCGAGTACATCGTCGACCACTGCGGCGCCTCCATGCTGATGGTCGACCCGTCGCTCGACGAGGTCTGCAAGGGCATCGAGGTCGACCACTACGTCGTGCTCGGTGACGACAGCGACGACGAGATCTACCTCCACGGTGTCGAGCCCCAGCCGTGGGACGCCGACGAGGACGCCACCGCCGTCATCAACTACACGTCGGGCACGACCGCTCGTCCGAAGGGTGTGCAGCAGACGCACCGGGCTGAGTGGCTCAACGCCACCACGTTCGGCTGGCACACCGGGGTCTCCGACTGGGACAACTACCTCCACACCCTCCCGATGTTCCACTGCAACGGTTGGGGCATGCCATTCGCCCTCACCGGCATGGGTTGCAAGAACGTCGTACTGCGTGAGGTTCGTGGCGACGAGATCCTGAAGCGGGTCGCCGAGCACGACATCACGCTGCTGTGCGGCGCTCCCGCCGTCGCGCAGGTGATCGTCGACGCCGCGGCCGCGTGGGACGGCCCCATCCCCGGTGCCGGCAAGACCCGCATGGTGTGCGCCGGTGCGCCACCGCCCAGCACGATCATCGAGCGCCTCGAGCAGGAGGTCGGCTGGGAGTTCATCCAGATCTACGGCCTGACCGAGACCGCGCCGCTGCTCACGATGAACCGCAACCGTCGCGAGTACGACGACCTCGACCCAGCCGAGAAGGCCAAGGCCCTCATGCGTCAGGGCGTGCCGACGATCGGCATCGAGATCGCCGTCGACGGCCAGGGCGAGATCCTCGCCCGAGGCAACCACGTGCTCGAGGCCTACTGGGAGCAGCCCGAGGCCACTGCCGAGGCGATCGTCGACGGCTGGTTCCACACCGGCGACGGAGCGACGATGGGCGAGGACGCCTACATCACGATCTCGGACCGCAAGAAGGACGTGATCATCTCCGGCGGCGAGAACGTCTCGTCGATCGAGGTCGAGGACGCCCTGTTCTCGCACCCGGCCGTCGCCGAGGTGGCCGTGATCGGTGTGCCACACGAGAAATGGGGCGAGACGGTCAAGGCCCTCGTCGTGCTCGAAGCCGGCGCTGAAGCGACCGAGCAGCAGCTGATCGACCACTGCCGTGAGCTGATCGCGCACTACAAGTGCCCGACCACCGTCGAGATCCGCGACGAGCTGGCTCGCACTGCGACCGGCAAGCTCCAGAAGTTCAAGCTCCGGGCCCCCTACTGGGAAGGCCTCGACCGCCAGGTCAACTGAGCGAGTTCGGACGCCAACACACGAACCCTCCTTGGGAGTTGTCACTCTTGGAGTGATGACTCCCATAATGGAGTCATGTTCCGTGTGGACGAACTCGCCACGGCTGCCGACCTGTCGGTGGACACCGTGCGCTACTACCAGAAGCTCGGTCTGATCGAGCCGCCAGCTCGCAACGGCCGGACCGCCGAGTACGGGGACGGCCATCTCGATCGCCTACGGGAGATCCGGCGCCTCAGCGACGATGGGTTCACCCTCGCCCAGATCCGGCGACTCCACGCCGACGGCGCCGATCCACGGTTGGCCGCGTTGTCGAGCGCTGACGTGGCTGCAGCGCCTGACGCAGGGTCCGCGCTGACGTTCGACGACGTCGTGCACGAGTCCGGCGTGGACCGTGACCTGGTGCGCCTCGCCGTCGACGTCGGGCTCGTGACCGCCTCGCCGGGGCATCCCGACCGCTACGGACGCGACGCGGTCACGATGCTGTCCGCAGCACAGCGGATCCTCGATGCCGGGCTACCGGTCGACGAGCTGGCCGGCATCGCTCTCCGGCACGCCGGCAACGTCGAGTCGGTCGTCGACGACGCCATCGACGTGTTCCGTCGACATCTCCCGCCGTCGGCCGACGCCGATCAGAGCACGGTGGTCGCCGACCTGGTCCCTGCGGTGAGCGATCTGGTCGCCTCCCACTTCCGTCGGACGCTGATCGACCGAGCGACGACGAAGCTGATCGACCACTCACTGGTCGAGGCCGAGCTCGCCGCACCGGCGCCGTCGGGCTGGCACTGCGAGTGGGCGGAGCTGTCGGACCCGCTCGATCTGATCGCCGTCGGACGCTACGTCCGTGACGACCATCGCTTCCTGTGGCTCCAGCCCGGCGACGCGCTCGGCATCATCGCCTGGGGCGAGCTGGCCGCATGGTCGCCGAGCGATCAGACCAGCGCCCAACAGTTCGTCGCCGAGATACGAGCACAGCTACCCGAAGCGCCACTTCCCCCGGTGGTGGTGGGCGGGTTCGCCTTCGATGATCAGCGGCCGACGACGCTGCCGTGGTCCAAGTTCGGTGCCGGACGGCTGATCGTGCCGTCCACCCAGATCATCCGCCGCAACGGCCGGGTCGTGGCCATGGCGTTCGGCGCCGATCGTGACCAGGCACGGCTCCGCCTCGAGCACGCCCACAACATGGTCGAGGCCGCGAGTCACCGTGGTGAGCTCGCCCTTCCAGAGCTCGACGTCGAACTCGTCGACACGACCGGCGAGCACTACCGGTCGATCGTCGCCGATGCGGTCGAGACGATCGGCCGCGGTGACCTCGAGAAGGTCGTGTTGGCCCGAGGAGTGGCCGTCGACGGTGACGTGCCGTTGGGCGCCTGGCTGTCTCGGCTCCGAGCCCGATTCCCGAGCTGCGCCGTCTTCGCTCGCGGCGAAGGCTCCCGCACGTTCTTCGGCGCATCACCCGAGCTGCTCGTGCGTGTCGACGGAGAGCGGGTCGAGACGGTGGCCCTCGCCGGCACCCGTCCACGCTCCGATGATCCGGTCGAGGACG
>JAHDHM010000029.1:8321-17329 GCA_020631315.1 Acidimicrobiales bacterium | reverse complement strand
CGGGATGTCGAGCAGATCGACCTCGTAGAAGATCGGTGTGTGCCGCGGGTCGTGCGCGGCGCAGCGTTCGAGGGTGGCCGCGGCGGCCGCGGCGTTGCGGTCCGCGAACCCGACCTTCGCGCCCTGCTGCACGAACTCCTCGACGATGCCGGCACCGATCCCATCACCGCCGCCGGTGACGAACACGGTGCGATCGACGAGCGACGGGTACTTGGCGTACTCGGCGTCAGGGGCAGCGGTGGGGTCGATCGGCATGTCGTTTCCTAGAAGTCGTAGAGGCGAGCGGGGTTGTCGACGAGCACCTGTCGACGCAGCGCATCAGTGGGCAGCCAACGGTCAAGCAGTACGGACAGATCGTCGAGCGAGGGCGGATCATCTTGCCCGGGGTGCGGCCAGTTCGACGCCCACAGCATCCGATCCGGCGCCGCCGCGACGAGCGCCGCGACACACTCGCTCACCTCGTCGTAGCGGTGCGTCGAGTCCTTCGCCGATTCGTACGGCGCCGAGAGCTTCACGTGCGCGCCTGCGTCGACGAGGGCGAGCAACGCAGCGAAGGCCTCGGAGTCCGGGGACGTCGGCGGCATGAATCGACCGACGTGATCGACGACGAGGTGCTCGGCCAGCGGCAGCAACTGCTCCAGCCTGCTCGCCAGTTCGTGACCGTCGAGCTGGAGCTGGACATGCCATCCCCTCGGGATGATCCGGTCGGCGACCGGCGCCAGATGCTCCCAACCGACGGCGCCGCCGGGGAGCATGTGGAAGCGGGCGCCCTTCACCCCGACTTCGGTCAGGCGGTCGAGCTCGCCGAGCGCGGTGTTCGCGTCGACGACCATCACGCCACGCGCTCTGTCACCGAGCTCGGTCATCGCTGCGAGCTGGCAGCTGTTGTCCAGCCCGTAGGTGGTCGGCTGGACGAGCACCACCCGTTCGAGGCCGACGTCCTCCTGGACTGCCCGGTAGTCGGCGACGGATGCATTGGGCGGGCGCAGCACCGTCGTCGGCGCGATCGGGAACGCATCGTCGTAGACGTGGATGTGCGTGTCACACGCGCCCGCGAGCCGCTCGGTCATCGTGCGAGGAACGCGTCGAAGCGGTGCGCGGCTTCCCGATTCACGACACGCGGAGGCGTGTCGCCGGCCAGCATCGCCCGCACCTGCTCGACGCTGCTCATGGCCTGCGCATCCGCGTTCTGTGGCGTCAGGCCGCCGAGGTGCGGCGTGGCCACGACACCTGGTCGGCCGGCCAACGTCATCGACGGACGCTGATCGGGTGCCTGACCGACGTCCATCGCCAAGCCGCCCAGATGACCCGAGTCGAGTGCTGCGGCGACCGCGTCCTCGTCGAGCAGCTCGCCACGCGACACGTTGACCAGCAGCGCACCGGGCCGCATCTTCGCCAGCGCCTCGGCATCGATCAGGCCGGCGGTCTCAGGTGTGGACAGCGCCAGCGGCAGCACCACGTCCGACCGCCCAAGGAGCTCGTCCATCGACACCTGCTCGTGGCCGTCGACCCGGGCGTATGGGTCGGCGATCAGCACGTGCATACCGATCGCCGACAGCATCGGCGCCAGGTACGAACCGATCGCACCGAATCCGATCACCCCAGCGGTCGCCCCGGCGAGCTGGCGGCCGCCACGCTGCGGTGGCTCGACACCGTTCGAGTAGTCGACGGTCGAGGTGCCCACGTTGCGAGCCAGCGAGATCATCAACCCCAGCGCGAGCTCGGCCGTCGACGGCACGAAGCTCTTGTCCGCGTGCCCGACGAGCACTCCGTTCGCCGACGCGGCGTCGACGTCGACGGTGCTGATGTCGACCGCCGTACGCAGGAAGGCCACCAACTCGGTGCGGGCCTCGAACAGTGCCGCCTCTCCCGGTGTCGCTCGGTGGGCCACAATCACGTCGCAGCCAGCAGCCGCGTCGATCAACTCGGCAGTCGTGAGGTCGCGATCCAGAGGGTTGCGCACCACCTCGGCAACGTCTTCCAACTCGGGCAGTGCCCTGCCGTAGTAGGCCTCGAGGTCCTCGGGGTTGTGGGTCAGGAACACACGCAGCGACGTCACCGGGCCAGCATCGCATGGGGCGGCGGCAGTCCCTCAGCCCTACGATCGCAGGCCATGGGGGAACTGCGAACGACACCGCTCGCGGGCAGCATCGGCGCCGAAGTGCACGATGTTCGCCTCGACGAGCTCGACGACGACGGCTTCGCCGAGCTGTGCGCGGCGTTCTGGGAGCACCAGGTGTTGGTGCTCCGAGACCAACACCTGGATCCTGCCGACCACAAGGCGTTCGGTGAACGCTTCGGCGAGCTCCACTCGCACCCGGCAGCTGCCGGCGTCGACGGGCATCCGGAGATCCTGCTGCTCCGCAACCGGGGCAAGGACAAGAACATCACCCAGGTGTGGCACTCCGACGTCAGCTGCGAGGAGCGGCCACCGTCGATCTCCATCCTCCAGGCCAAGGAACTACCACCGGCCGGCGGCGACACGATGTGGGCCGACCAGTACGGCGCGTACGAGCGGCTCTCCTTCGTCTGGTCCCGCGCCTCGCAGCCGGACCTCACCGTCCGACATCGCTGGTCGGTCGGCGACATCGTCATGTGGGACAACCGCTGCGTCATGCACTACGCCATCCACGACTACGACGACGAGGCCCGAGAGATGCACCGCGTCACGTTGCGCGGCCAGGTCCCCGTTCGCTGACGCGCCATTGCGCCCTGCGGCTGAGATCAGGCTGACCCCGTCCAGCGGACGGATCTCGCTACCGTCGGCCGGATGACTCGTCGCAGATTCGGCTGGTTGCTCGTCCTCGCCCTGTTCGTCGCTGGGTGCGGCGACAGCGAGAGCACTTCGTCCACAGCGGTCGTCGACGACGCACCGGTCGCGGAGGACACCGTCGACGAGCCGGAGGGCGACGTCGCCGAAGAGGATGTCGCCGAGGACGACGGCGGTGAGGAGCACGACACCGACTCCTACGACGACGCCGACTCGTACGACGAGCCGATGCCGGTGTCCGGCGACGGCATCAGGAACTACATCTTCGGACACAGCCTCATCGTGCACGCCTCGTCGGACGAGACGACGGTGCCCCACTGGCTCGGGCTTCTGGCCAGGGCCAGCGACCGGAGCTACGCCGTCGACGGTCAATACGGCTTCCTGCGCGGGCATGCCGACAACGACCCGCAGCCTCAATGGGGTTTCGCCCAAGCGCCGGGCGTCTGGGACGTCGACTCCGGCATGTCGTTCGGCGACGCCGACTTCACCCACGTGATGATCACGCCCGCCAACTTCGTGCAGGACATCCCGGCGTCGGAACCGTTCGCCGACGAAGGCGGTGGCTCGCCGGTCTCGGCCACGCTCGAGATCATCGATCGCGCCGTGGACGCCGAGCCAGGCATCGAGATCCTCATCTACGAGAACTGGCCGGACCTCGCTGCGTTCTCGTCGTATCCACCGAGCGCCGACGCACTGGCCGAGTACCACACCTACACGGCCGGCGACTTCCACGGCTGGTGGCTCGACTACGTCGACGAGCTCCGCTCGGCTCGGCCGGACGTGTCCATCACCCTCGTGCCCGTCGGTTCAGCCATCGCCGACCTGCTGTCGACAGGGCCATGGAACGAGATCGCCGGTGACGAGCTGTACGAGGACGACGCGCCGCACGGTCGACCGACCATCTACTTTCTCGCCGCGCTCGTCACCTACGAGGCGATGTACGGCACGTCGCCGCCCGCCGACTTCGACGTGCCGGGCTCGGTACATCCGCTCGTGGCCGACGACCTCGCGTCGGTGATCGAGGTGCTGTCGTCGCACCTGTGAACCGGCGGGCGCCGTGAGCTAGGAAGGCGACCGTGAATCACATCCCGGCGAGCTTCTCGGCTGATCCTTCCGTCCCGACGACGGGACCTCGCGGACAGATCGCGCATCCACAGCATCTCGACCACACCGCCCAGTTCGAACGACACGTCCACAAGGTGCGCGACGGCGTCTGGTCGATCGTCGGCAACGGTCTGTCGAACCAGAACTTCGTCGAAGGCCCCGAGGGTCTCATCGCCATCGACACGGGCGAGTCCATCCAGGAGATGCAGTGGTCGATCGACGCCATGGCGGCCGAGACCCAGTCGCCGATCGTCGCCGTGATCTACACCCACTCCCACTACGTCGGCGGCACCGAGGCCATCGCCGGTGCAGGTGACACGGTGCCGATCTGGGGGCATGAGCGCATCGCCTCGAACCGCGAGCACACCGGCATGGAGCTGAGCGCGTCCGCGACCCGCGGCGCCATCCACCAGTTCGGCCTGCTCATGGACCCCGACGGCCCCGACGGTCTGGTGAACGTCGGCCTCGGCGAGAGCTTCCGGCGTGCCGATCACGCTCCTCATCAGATCGGCTTCATCCCACCGACCCAGGTCATCGGCGACGAGCCCGTCAGTGCCACCATCGCCGGTCTCGCCGTCGAGTTCACCCACGCGCCCTCCGACGCCGACGACTCGGTGACCATCTGGTTCCCCGAACTCGCGACCGCGATCCACAACGTCGCCTGGCCCGCGCTGTTCAACGTGGTCGCCATCCGGGGCGAGCCGTACCGGGACCCGCGCATGCTGGTCGACGGGATGGACCACCTGCTGTCCCTCGACGCAGAACACCTCGTCTGTGCACACGGCCTACCGCTCAGCGGCGCCGACGACATCCGCCACGAGGTCACCCTGCACCGTGACGCCGTCCAGTTCCTCTGGGATCAGACGTGCCGAGCGGTCAACAAGGACCTGACCGTCAGCGAGATCGCCGCGACCGTGCAACTGCCGGAGGTGTTCTCGACCGGTCGCATCACCGCACAGAACTACGGCATCGCCGAGCACCACGCCCGCCAGATCCACCATGGCCTGGTCGGTTGGTTCGACGGCGACGAAGGACAACTGTTCCCACTGCCCTCGGCGGAGCGGGCGAACCGCCTCGTCGCCGGCTTCGGTGGCGCCACCGAGGTTCGGACACAGGTCGAGGCGGCCCTCGCCGACGACGACCTGCGTTGGGCCGCCGAGCTGGGTGGCTGGCTGGTCCGCCGTGACGATGCCGAACAGTCCGACCGCGACCTGCTCGCCTCCGTCATGCGCCGACTCGGTCAGGGCACGACGTCGGCCAACGTGCGCAACTGGTGCATCACCAGGGCCCGCGAGCTGGAAGGGTCGCTGGACCTCGGCCGGTTCCGCGTGCACGTGTTCGCCCGCGGCGCCGTCCTCGACGCCAACCCGACGACGAGCGTGCGAGCGGTGCGTGTGCTGATCGACCCGGAACGAGCCGCAGGCGTCGACGAACACGTCGCGTTCGTGTTCCCCGACGGCACCCGCGCCGGCCTGCACGTCCGCAACCACGTGGCCGCACCCACGAACGGCGACGGCGCCGCGGTCGAGGTGTCGCTCGACCTGACCACCTGGGCCGACGTCTGCTCCGGACGACGCACCATGTCGAGCGCCCTCGACGACAGATCCGCCGCTGTCAGCGGCGACCGAGCGAACCTCGATCGCTTCCTCGCCTGCTTCGACCACCCAGGGCTGTCCGGCTGAGCGTTCCGCGGAACGCTCAGTTCTTTCGATCCGGCGCGAGCGCCGCGCCGGCGAGCAGCACACACATGGTCAGCACGAGGACAGGGAAGAACAGGCGGTTCACGCCGAGATCGTCGGCGAACCTCGCAGCCGCGACGGTCGGTCCGAAGGTGAGCACGAAGAACGCGACCTGACGGCTCCTCGACGCGGTCACCGAACAGGCACGGGCGACCACAGCTTCGCCGTACCACTCCTCCAGCAGACGTCGCCGAGCGATCACCAACAGCAACAGCACGAAGGCGAGGCTGCCCAGCGTGTGACCCAGGTACTGCAACACCCGAGCGCCGTTGAACTCGCCTCGGGTCGGCACCGTCATGAACAGCTCGTTGATCCCCAGCAGGTTCGCCCCCCATCGACCCGTGTGGGTGAAGCTGTCGACGGCCACGTGACTGCCCGCCCCGAGCAGCGCGCTGCCGACGGTGACCAGCAACCGAGGCCGCCGTTGGGCGAGCACCCGGTAGGAGCGGATCCGTAGCGGACCCAGATCCGGCAACGCCGCGAAGATCCCCGACGCAGAGCGCCAGCGCGTCAGCCATGCCGCCACCAACGTGAACGGAACGCAGAACACCACGACACCCACGAGCGAGTGTCCGTACCGATGCAACCAGGGTCCCAGCGCATAGGCGAGATCGGGCGACGCAGCGCTGATGCACAGCGCAGTGCCGTCCACCCGATCGGGCCAACGGAGTTTGACCGGGCCGATGATGCCCTGATGGGCGGGGAACGAGACGGGCATCGACCCGAGTCTGGACGCCCCCGATCGAGATGTGACCGCGGGCGGCGTCTCGGGGCGCCGCGAGTCGGACGTTCCGCTCGTGGTCGTCAGCTCAGCGCGTCTGCTCGTTCGAGGCTCTCGGGTGTGTGGGACTCGATGCCCACCTGGGTCGGCAGACCGGCCGGGCACGACCGGGCGTCGGAGATCTGCTCGGGCACCAGGTCGGCACGGCCGCCGATGCGTCGCAACACCAGCAGCAGAGGCAGGGCCAGGGCCGTCGCCGCACCACCGATCACGTAACCGGCCGAGAACGACCTGGCATCGGACACCGCACCGAGGCCGACCTGACCGCCGACACCACCTACCGACCCGATCATCGCGTCGAACGACACGACGGTAGCCCGGTCCTTCGACTCCGTCACCTCGTGCAGGTACGCCTGGCGCACCGGCATCGTCACGCCCATGGCGCCAGCCATCACCAGCAAGGACGAGACGGCGATCGCGAACGACGACGTCGCACCGATGGTGACCGCCGAGATCGTCATCACGACGGACGCGCCGATCAGCATCGTCGAACGGCGCGTGCATCGCTTCCGAAGCCAGCTGACGATCTGGTTGCCGACGATCGTGGCGAGCGACACGCCGGCGGTGATGATGCCCACCACCCACACGGCGTCGCGCTCGAGCAGCTCCAGCAGGTACGGCTGCGCTGCGTAGAACGCCCAGCCCAGGAACGCTCCACGTACCGCACCGGCGAGCATCAAGAACCGCAACCCTGGCTGGTTCCAGCCTGCCGCGATGCCGACCGCCGCTTGCTCGCGCATGCGCCGCGGCACCTCACGCACGTGCAGCGGCACACGTTCGAAGCCGATGTCGTGCATCAGGCGGCCGGCCAACACGAACACGAGGGCCAGCAGCACCGCACGAGCGATGAACGGCACTGCCAGGTCGAGTTGGCCGAGCAGTCCTCCGGCGATCGTGCCCGAGAACATCGCAGCGCCGCTGATCTGGCTGCCGCGGGCGAACACCATGTCGAGCGAACGATCAGCGCCGACCGATGCAAGACCGTCGACCAGCCACGCCTCGAGCGCTCCGGAGTAGAAGGTGAAGCCGAGCCCCATCAGCACCGAGACCGCGCCGAACACGAACAACCCCGCTTCGGCCTGCGCGGCGATCAGGTACAGCACCGTGGTGCCGCTGAGGATCAGCACGCTCGCCAGGTACGACACCCGCCGACCGAGCGTGTCGGCGACAACACCGGTCGGGATCTCGAAGATCATCATCCCGGCCGAGAACAACGCGTTCGCGATGAACACCTCGCTCACACCCAGCCCGGCGTCCAGCAGGAACAGCGTGTTCACCGACCAGATGAGCGACGCCGCGAGCGTGTAGAGGCCCGCCAACGTCATGTACGTACGCACGACCCGCTGTTCGGTCATGACCGAGGCTTCAGCAGGCCGAAGCGTTCGAGCGTTCCGCGGAACGCTGCGACGCCGGTGAAGACCTCGGCGGTCATCCCGAGCTCGACTGCGCCAGCCAACTTGCCAGGCGAGTCATCGGTGAAGAACACCCGAGTCGGATCGACGTCGAGGGCACGAACCACCTGCTCGAAGGCTCGGCGATCCGGCTTCGCGAACCCGATCTCCGCCGTGTTGAAGATCGCGTCCACCCGGCGGTCGATGCCGAGCTCGCGCATCTCGTCAGGGATCGTGTCCGTGCCATTGGTGAGGATCGCGACTGTCACTCCCCCGGCGCGCAACGTGTCGACGAGCTCGAGCATCGCCTCGTCAACCTCGCCACGGACCGACAACCACTCCTCGGCTGCACGCGTCGAGCCGAGACGCCGACCGACCTCGGCACACCATTCGTCACGAGAGGTTCGGCCGGTCACCACCGACTCGATCAGCTCGGACTCGAACGCAGTCGCCATCAACGCCCCCGGCGCCAACCCGTGTCGCTCCTCCACACCAGACACATGCGCCGGGTCGAAGTGACGGACGACGCCGTCCAGGTCCAACAGCACGACGTCGATCTCGGTCATCTGCGCACGCTACGACGCGACGAGGTCACCTCAGCGAGGTCGACGGATCCACGACGACGACTCGGCGATGTCCTCGACCTCGCCGCCCGACTCCACCCAGTCGGTGAAGCCGTCTCGCAGGTGGGCGACGTTCGTCGCGCCGAGTTCCTGCAGCGCGGCTGCCGCCAACGCGGAACGCCAGCCGCTCGCGCAGTGCAGGACGTACCGACCGTCGAGGCTGAAGCGATCCTGGTGATACGGGCTCTCAGGGTCGAACCAGAACTCGAGCATGCCCCTGGGGGCGTTGACCGAACCGGGGATCGCTCCCTTGTCGATCCGTTCACGGAAGTCCCGGATGTCGACGACCATGACCGCCCCGGACGCCATCTCCGCCTGGAGTTCGGCAACCGACAGTTCCTCGACCTTCGCTCGGGCCGCAGCCACGAGATCGTGCACGGTGGTTCTGGTCATCGCTCCCCCTTGTTCGGTTCGGTGTCATCGAGCGGGCGGGGCCGCCCGGTCAGGTAACCCTGCACCAGGTCCACACCGAGGTCGTCGAGGAATCGGCGGGTCGGCTCGTCCTCGACCCACTCGGCGATCGTCGATGCATCGAAAATGCGCGCCGCAGTGGCGATCGACTCCACGACCTGACGCGACAGCGCATCGGTCGTGGCATCT